>JAGVIJ010000081.1 GCA_020056125.1 bacterium
CACGCGTAGCAGCCACCGTAGGTTTAGCAGCCACTCTAGCCATACCGATCGCGGCTTTGGCTCAAGAAGGATTGACCGCAGAGGATCTGGGCGTAACAGCCATTGGTTCAGAAATTAAGTTGGGCCAAGGCGACGTTCGTCAGACCGCAGCTCGAATCATCAACGTGGCTTTGGGTTTCTTGGGTATTATCGCTGTGGTTATCGTGCTGATCGGCGGATTCAAATATATGGTTTCCGGCGGCAGTGAAGAGAAGACCGGCGAAGCTAAAAAATTGATCGTGTCCGGCATCATCGGCCTGGCCATCATTTTGTCAGCCTGGGCCATTACCAGTTTCGTGCTGGGGAGGCTCATTAGCGCTACACAAGAAGTTTAGTTCAACCCTTTAATCCATAAGGGGATTACACATTTATGTTAAATCGTTTGATTCTTTTGTCTACCACTTTGGCTTTAGGCTGTTCGCTCATGGCCGGTGTTTTGCCTGTCCAAGCGCAAGGCTTGGCCGGTACATTACAAAAAGGCCTGAACGCGGCCGCGCCCGATGAATTAAAGCAGGGCGAGACTGACCCGGCTACGATCGCCGGCAATTTGATTAGTGCGGTTCTCGGCTTGCTGGGCGCTGTGCTATTGGCCTATTTACTTTATGGCGGATACAAATACATGACAGCCAGGGGTGAAAGCGAAGAAGTAAAAAAAGCAATAGGCATAATTAAAGACGCTATAATCGGATTAGTCATCATTGTCTTGGCTTACGCTATTTCAAGTTATGTAATAGCTGCCCTGGCCGGAGCCACAAGCAAGCCGGGACAATAAAGACAAAGTGGATAAGAGTATAATTATTATTATGAAACATTTATCAGCATGGTGGTTGCGAGTAGGAGGAGTTGTTGGGATGGCCTTGTTGCCGAGCGCCGCATTGGCCGCAGACATGCCCAAGGGGTTGGTCGGCGGTCAGGCATTGGTCGGTGAAATAGGATCGACAGCACAGCTTTCACAAGCAGGGTTGCCGGTCATCGTAGGCAATATCATCAATGTCCTATTGGGCTTTTTAGGCATTGTCCTATTGGGCTATTTGCTTTACGCGGGCTTCCTTTGGATGACGGCTGGCGGCGAGGAGGAAAACGTAACGAAGGCCAAGAGCATGATCAAAAACTCAATCATCGGACTCGTGATTATCGTCGCAGCCTTTGCTATTTCGAGCTTTGTGCTCCAGGCTTTGGTCACAGCCACCGCATCGTAAAATTGTTCGCTGCGCAACGAACTTCAAGACCCCCGATATTTCGGGGGTTTTGGTTTGGATCGGGGACACAGGGCGTCCGTCTATATTTGGGCCGACGCATGGGTCGGCTCCTACAATGGTTATATGTGTTCGTCCACATCACGTAGGGGCAGACCCATGTGTCTGCCCTAATAGATGCCCATTCGTATTATGTAGGGGCGGACCCATGTGTCCGCCCTGTGGATACATGTGTCTGCCCTATGTTGTTAGGATGATATTTGTCCAGGTCCCATTTCAAAGAATTATTGAAAATGTATTCTCGAATCGTGTCCAACGATTGTTCATTGCGGATTATATGTTCATAATAATTCCGTTGCCACAATTTTTTATACAGGCGGCCTTTTTGTTTTTCGCCGCGGAAATATTCATTCGTTGTCATTGTTTTAAACCATTGAATCATCCTATGTAGGGGCGGATCCATGTGTCCGCCCATAGTCGGGTCGACGCATGGGTCGACCCCTACGATTTGGATTATTCCATGGAAATGGTTGGGCATGATAATCGAGACATCGGTTTCGATGGTTGGATATTTTTCTGACAATTTTGACCACCAGCATCTAATTGAATTTCCGATATCATTTAGAATCACTTCATTGTTCACAACCTCGCCGAATAGACATTGGTGCTCATGCGAACAAATGGTCACGAAATACGCACCGATGGTGGAATAATCGTATCCTGGCAGGCGAATGGATTTGCGATGATCCATATAACTATCGCTTCCATAAATTAATCTTTGTGTCAATTGTGAATAACTGGGCGGACACATGGATCCGCCCCCTACAACAGTTGCATACGTCCGTTTCATCACGTAGGGGCAGACCCACGTGTCTGTCCCATGGGTTCATAGGTCCGCCCATACAAATATATGGGTGCTATTACGGCGCCAACCCATATTGACAAAAACCGGATTTTATGCTAAATTCCTTTGTTCTCTGGGAACTCCAAAAGGGGTCCGGAGACACATGTTTTTTGACAAAAGAAGACCAACTATTAGGAGGTGATCATGAACCAAGAGGAAAGATCCGAGTTGTTCGTGAAGTTGATCCTGAACGCCATCGAGCCCTGGGTGGAGAAGGCGGACGGCCTGGGGTGGTCTCCGCTCAACTACCCGGCTTTCCGGGATGGAATCCTGAAGCAGGTCACCGACCTGCTCAGCCGTCACGAATCTCTGCTCCCGCTCATCGAAACTGGGTTGGAGATGGCTATCCGAGCGTTCTTCCCCAAGATGTCGCCGGCGGCCAAGACCGCGTTGCACGATGCCCTGGACATGGCCATCGACAAACTCCGTGCGTCCCTGACCTTGTCCAAGAAGGAAGAGAGTCGCGCGGATGGCATGGTGGCGCAGGGCGCGGGTGAGTTCAAGAAGGGCTTCGCCAAGATCGTGGAGGAGACTTCCAAACAAGCCGCTTCTGCACCCAAGTCGCGCGAAGCCGTCTCGATCGAGGTCAAGATCGAGTATCTTCGGAAGGTCATGAACTGGATGGAAAAATTGCCGCCCAAGAAGCACGTCGAGGCCGTCAAGTTGACGGGTCGGATCGAGACCGCTGGGGGGTGGCATCGGGTGGCCGAGTTGCCGCCCAAGAAGCGCTTGTCGTACCTGCGCATGACGTACGACAAACCGCGGACGCTCATGGAGACCGCTATGGCGGTTCTGCGCGGTGACAAGGTGCCGGAGGTGGAAGCGATCGAGAAGCGCATCCACAAGGCCGGCGAGAAGCTGGACGAGCTAGGCGACCGGCATGCGGCTGCTGCGGAGCGCAAGCGTCGGCAGTTCAGCTGATCGAAACTACAACAACTATGGAGGAAAGTCATGGAAGAAATCTTCAAAGGAATGGCGGCTCGTTTGGGGGACAAGACCGTGGGTCTCGTGACCTACTTGGTCTTGTTCTTGGACTTGCTTGGCTTGCGAAGCACGGCTGGCAAGGCCATCAGCGCTGCGTACCACGTGGCGGATGACGGCATATTGTCGTTCCGCGTGGCCGTGGCGCGGATCATCGCGAAGCGGCTCGGGTACTTCATGTACTGGTACGCCGGAGCTTTGTTCGCGGTGATGGCCATCGCGCTCATGCTCCGGTTCTGGACTGGCGAGGACAGCCAGCCGCTCTGGAGCGGGATCCTGTTCTTCATCGTCACCGTCGTGGCTCTGGCGCGGATCATCTGGTCTGCGTGCAACCAGATCCGGTGGGGGGATGGAGACGTTCTCCACTGGCTGGATCCGCGTAACAAGGATCAATATACGCGGGACGGCGGCACATGGCAGGTACGTCGCAAGGGTCGTGGCAAGAAAGTCCAGTTGACGCGTAGACCAGACACGGACAAATTGGTGCCCGTGTACGGCGACGATCATCATCCATTGCGAGTGAGTTTCTACCGCAGTGGTGTCCAGCTCATGGTCGCGACCGCGGTCATGGGTGCGGCTCTGTTCGTGGTTGGCATCATGGTGGCGCGAGTGGTCACCGCGGTTGCCTCGTGGATCGTGGTGAACGCATCGCGGCTCACGGAAGCCACGGGTGAGCTCATGGCACAGCCGCTCGCGGCTCTGCCCGGGTTGACCCTGGAGAACCTCAAGGAGCAACTCTTCTCCGGCGGCCGGCTCAACCTGGTCGACGAGGAAGAGGGGGCGGTGCAGGTGGATTCCATCTGCCCGTTCATCACCAGGTCGGTGCTGACCTACCTCATCCTGGTATTCGCCACCGGCGCAAGTCAGCGGTGGGCGCTGGGACTGGGGGTCTTCCTTGGACTCTCGCAACTGGCCAGTGCGGCGTACGTGTCCGACGGCTACGCGGAGTCCGTGGAGTACACCATCAGCAAGCGCCGCCGGTTCCTGCGCTGGGTGTACGACTGGGCTCCGGTGCTGGCAGTACTGTCAGTATTCGGAGACTGGCTCATGGAGCAGTTCCTCGGAACGTCCGTGGGGCAGTGGTGCACCAGGGTCGTGGACGGCCAAGTGTACCTGGTGGGGAATCACTCTCTGTGGTACCTCATCCCACTTCTGTTTTTCTTCTTCTGTCTCACCGCTTACTTCGTGCAGTTGGCCAGAGAGACAGACTGGTCCAAGAAGTGGAAGGCCTTGGGCATCATCCTGTCGGCGTTGGCTCTGGTCTACACAGCCATTGCCATCTCGGTCAGGATGGACAACGAGGATGGGTGGACGCCGTTCGGTTCGTCCAAGTCGGTGGTCGTCAAGGATGACGTGGCTCAAGCGCTAGCCAAGGCCACGTCGCCCAGGGCGTCAGATCCACCAGCGCCACAGGACAACGGAGCCAGGGGGCAGACCCCGGTTGTCCAGCGCCCAAGGCGCGCGCCACCCAGTCGGTACGCGGCGTGCCAAACCGGCCAGTGCGGCGCGTCGTATCAGGAGTCGCGCCGGCAGGTCAAAGAGCTGGCGCGCAAGTGGGACGTGGAATAACCCGCGTTCCGGTTTCGGGCGTACGCCGTACGCCTCTACAACAGGCGCGATAAATCGCGCCCCTACCTTAGTCCCCGTGTGTCAGATGCCGCTTCTGGTGTCTGTCCACGGGGGCTTTTCTTTTTTACGAAAATGTGTTAGGAATAATTTACATCGTAGGGGCGGACCCACCTGTCCACCATAGCCTTGGCGAAGGTGGATGTGTCCGCCCAACTAACCGGTGCATCAACCAGAGGTGTTGTCATGAAGAGATGGATTTGGTTCGTTTCGGTCTTGGGTCTGCTCATGTTCGTGAGCGGGTGCGGCCAGAACATCCGGCATGCGTACTACCGCGACGGCGTGTTGCGGAGTTCCACCGAGGGTCACATCGGCTTCACGGACAGCGAGGTCACGACTCACGTGAACTCGCAGGAGTATCCGGTGTGCCAGGCCAGCATCGGCTCCATGCCTGACGGAGAAGAGAAGGAACTCTGCCGGCAAGAGGCACTCGACAATGCACGGCACAGGCGAGAGACCCGCGATTGGCAAGCGGCGCCGTACCAGTACAGTCCGTATTATTACGTGCCGTATCCGTGAACATTTGGGCGCGATGAATCGTGCCCCTACATCTCGGGCAGGCACTAGGCCAGCCCCTACGCGCCTCGCAACTGCGGGGTGTTTTTTTAACGCCAATTACCCTTGACAAAAAGGCGATTTTATGGTATGAATATAAGTCCTGCGAAAGGCGTAAAAAGCGCTAATTCGCGGATAAAAACCACGGTTCGGGCGCCTCGATAGCTATCGGGGCGCCCCTACAAACACAAAAAGAAAGGGGGCCAGTCATGGCCAAGATCATTTTCACGTTGTGTCTAGTCCTGGGCTTGGTGGGGTGCGCCTCGCACTACAGCAAGTCCACTTTCAAGACTCCGACGCAGGAGGGGTTCGAGGTGTGCGACGAGAAGGCCAACGGAAGCACTTCGTGCGTCCGTGACTTCGAGGACAAGGGCGGCGGGTACGGGTACGGCGGCTACGGCATGCCGTACGGCCGGGTCATGCACCCGCCCGTACCGTTCGTGTACCAGCCGGAAATCCCGGCGGGTCAGCGCGCCATGGAGCGCGTCGGCGGTGGAGTGCTGATACTCCATCCCGCGGTGCAGACTGCGCCGTGCGTAGACGAAGAGTGCTCCACCCTGCCCGAGGACGTAGATCGTCTGGGAAAGGTGGTAGTCAAGATGGGGGAAAAGATCGATCAACTCGAGTCCAAGCAGGACTCGGAGGAGAAGAAGTGATGAAAAGCTTTCAGTTGTTTCTCGCAGTGTGTTGTCTCGTCCTTTCCGGTTGCGCGATCGGCGCGCATCTGGAGGACACGACTCCGAACCACGCCAACCCGCGTAGGGGCGTCCTGCCTGCCGGCAAGGCAGGACGGCGTACGCCCGACGTCGAAGCTGATGCGGCACCGCGCGCCAGGCAACTGCTGCCGTCTAGCCGCATGGCTGCGGGGTTCGCACCCGTGGGCGGATCATGCGGCTCGGGTCGCACGATGGAGATCGACAACCGAACCGGGTACCTCATGGAGGTACGCGGTGACGATCTCCAGCCTTGCGGCGACGGCGGACTGGCGCCGGTGTGGGTGGCTTCGGCCAACCCATACGCCGCAACCGGCGGCATCCGTCAGGCGCTGGTCATCCCGCCGCACTCGTCGGGGCGGTTCTACTTCTATCCTTTCCGTCAGGCTGGTGGTTTCCCGGTGACCACCAACGGGCGAAAGGACTACACGGCCGACGTGTACGACGCGGGTGGCCCCATGGGCATGAGCCCAGACATGCCGGCCGCGTACGTGACCACGCTCAAGTCGTGGGCACGCGTGCCGTTCACGGGGCGGGTCGACCCCGACGGCATCGCCAGGGTTCGGTTCACGGACTTCAACGTGACCGTGGCGATCAACTCGCAGTGACCCCTTAACGTGCGGTGGGCGCGGTACTGATAGTCAGTATCGGCGTCGCCGCGCAAGACTCGGACCCTTGGTTCACTTTGAATCAAGGGTCCTCTTTTTTATTAAAAAAATCTCATGGTCAAGCACGGAGACCATGAGATTAGCTTGTCTATTTCTTCTCATGTGCGCTCTGGAGCGTCAATAGAAAACTGTGGATTGTTTATGGTAGGTCCTCGCGGATATCAATATCGCGGCCGGGCTGTTCATCAGCCGGCCAGAGTCCGCTATCTTTAAGAGCTTTATCCGCCAAATCTTCGGCCGCATCAATATCCACCATATCATCCAGGATCAGGTGATTGATAATAGCCGCACGGCACTCGGGTTTGGACTTGAGTAAGCCGTCTTCAGAGAAGCATAACTGGCGGATGAGGTCGGGTGTTAATGACATAGGCGGGATAAGGGGTGAAGAATGAGGCGGGCGGATATTTATAGATTACACCAAAAGCTAAAAAACGGAAAAACCTCACAGGTAATATTTGAAGACCAGATCAACCAGGGCTCCGGCCGCGTTTTGCGGAGCGCCTGAACTGGGGAAGTGATGCAGTTCCAAGCAAGGCACGCTGTTCAGCTCAAGAATAGCACACGGTTGATTTA
>JAGVIJ010000011.1 GCA_020056125.1 bacterium
AAAACTCCCATCGGGTCGCTAACCGGTTCGGTTTGAGTCGTACCGATTTTATTTTTGAAGAAAGATTTTTCTGCAGTCTGTTCGCAATCCTCCTCATGAGCTTTTGGCAATTCAGTATAATATAAAACCTCTAAATCATCCGGTGAAAATGCCATAATCGAAACTCCGTGTTTAGCTGCGCCCACGGTGCCCAAGACATCGCCGGATACCGGATCAACGATCTCATAGCCGCTCGGTTGAGACATTAAGAAAGCATTGCATATATCTTCGATTATATCTTTTATGCTCGCCATAGTTTTTCCGCTTTGGCTCAATTTACCTAAAAGATAATCACCCGGAGTTTTGATCAACTGATTGTTGGATAAATCGAAAAAGTATAATGAGCTGATTTCGCCCCGCGCTTCGCCCATAATTATTTTTCCATCCTCGCGCCAAACTAATCCATAAAATGAAGATCTGCTTTTGCCTTGCGCCAAAATTTCATCTTGGCCGGTGGCTAGCGTCAGGCGATGCGCGTAGTAATTATCAATTCCATCTTGCGGCGCGTAGGCTTGATCCCAAATAAAAAGTTGGGTTTGATCCGGCGAATAAGTAAGACTCAAGACTTGCCGCTTGGGGATAAATAAATCTTTGAGTTGTTTGGTGGCTAAATCCAGAATTTGAAGTTTGCTTTCAAGATTGACGAGCAAGGATTTTTTATCCGGACTTAGTTCAATTTGAATGGGGTATTCGCCGACCTGGCCGACTTCAGCCAGAATCTCGGGTTCGGCTTGCCCGACTTTGCGCAAAATTTGAACTGTGGGCCAAGATCGCGCATCATTTTCCACCTTCTTTATTTCTTGCGTGTAAATCAGTGCTGTAGCGCCCGCCGGTTGAGATGGAGCGGAAAATTTTTGTTGCCATAAGCCGAATCCAATGGCTAAGACGAGTACAAGGCCAACGAGGATGGGGGCTAATTTCCTGTGACTTTTGGGTGCAGTTTCCATAGGGATAAAGGATGAGTGAATAAGGTTGAGTGATTTTAAGATTACCATTGGAAAGGCATTAAATCAAGACACCCCATTGCGGGGTGTCTTGATTTGGTGACTCGGGCGGGGATCGAACCCGCGACCGTCAGCTTAAAAGGCTGCTGCTCTACCGACTGAGCTACCGAGCCTAGCGAGAGACGAATAGATGAGCTTGCTCATTCACTTTGCCGGGTCTAGTTTGAAACGAACGACGCTTGAGCCGATTCCAAGCCGTATTTCAAATTATCCGAATTTGCGGTATGATCTTACTAGATTTTCAAAAAAAAATCAATACCTACATGCGAATAGCAATGATTGGCGCTAAGGGCATACCGGCCGCGACCGCGCAGGGCGGCGGGATTGAAAGCCACGTAGAAATGCTGGCTGTGCATTTAACGCGCCTGGGTCATCATCTGACTGTGTACGTTCGTCCCTATGCCAATCCTGAACGCAGGAAAATTTGGGAGAATATTCGGCTGATTACGCTCCCCTCAATTCGCAGTAAAAATTTAGATACCATCACGCATGTTTTTTTATCTTCCATCCACGTCCTATTCCAAAAAGTTGACATCATTCATTACCACGGCGTGGGTCCGTCCACGTTGGCTTGGATCCCGCGCCTCTTTAAACCGCACGCTAAAATCGTAGTCACCTTTCATTCGCGCGATCAATTCCACGAAAAATGGAACTGGCTGGCGCGTTTGTATTTGGCCTTTGGCGAATGGACAACTTGCCATTTTCCTCATCTGACCATTGCGGCGCCGCATCACCTCAAATTATTTTGCGAAAAAATGTACGGTCGCAGGGCGGTTTACATCCCCAACGCCGTAGATCTTCCAAATCAGGTTCCGGGCACTTCATACTTAAAACAATTGGGCGTAAAACCCGATGACTATCTGATGACTTTGGGACGGTTGTTGCCGGTCAAAGCCCAGGATGATGCCATCCAAGCTTTTGTTAATGTGCGAACCGACAAAAAACTTTTGATTGTCGGAGAAGCCACGCCGGATAGTTTGGAATATAAAGTGAAGTTGGAGCGCCTGGCCATGAAGGACGAGCGCGTGATTTTATTGGGTGAAAAAACCGGCGAAGAATTACAGCAACTCCTGGCGCATTGTTTTTGTTTGATTCATCCGTCGCGCGTGGAGGGCTTATCCATGGCCGTGCTTGAGGCTATGGCGCACGGCCGACTGGTGGTGATGAGCGATATCCCGGGCAACCGCGAATTGGTTGATCATTCGGGCGTGGCTTATCCTTCGGGCGATGTCAAAGCGCTGGAACAAATTTTGAATTGGATTTTATCCGACCCGGTCATGGTGCGCATCCGTGGAGCACGCGCGCGCGAGGTGGTGGAAAAGGTTTATAATTGGAATGCTATCGCTCTTAAAACCGAAGCTGAATATCATAAATTACTTGTATGAACACATTTTCTTTTTCTCAAATGTCGAGCAAATATAAAAAGCGCGTGAGCGGCCGCCGCGCCATGGCTCTGCGCGCAGGCGTGGTGTTGAGTTCGGCTAAGCGCGCCATCTTTGCCTTGCATCGCCAGGATGAGCGCCAAGCCGCTCAAGAATTAAACGCAGCGCGCGCGGCTTGTGCGGCCGGAGCCAAACATTTCCGCGTGGATTTAACCGAGGGCGGCGAAGGCGTGTGGCGCGCAGCTTTGGAAGAATATTGCGAAGCTATTTTGTTTTTTGAATTCATGACGCGCGGATCCATTCAGTCCGCCAAACTACCCACGGATGATCCGGAAATAGTGATTGGCGGCTTGTCTGATTTTACCGGAGAGCTGGCGCGCCAAGCAGTGCTCAAGGCCACGGCGCATGATAAGCAGGCTGTGGAAGATATGCATTTAGCCACGCGCGACATTATCGCAATTTTGTTGAAGTTGGATCTCACGGGTAATGTGCGCAATAAATTTGATCAGGCTAAACGGAATCTACGCCACTTGGAAGAGTTGCGTTATGATTTGTCGTTGCGCGTATGAGCAAAAATAATTTTAAATCTGCGGCCGCCATTGTGCCGGCTTATAACGAGGAGAAAACCATCGGCCAGGTGGTCAAAATTTTGGTGGCATCAAATCGTTTTTCAGATATCATCGTGATTTCCGATGGCTCAACTGACCGCACATCTGAAGTGGCGCGCAAGTATGGAGCCACGGTAACGCATCAATTTCCCATCAATCGCGGCAAGGGCGCGGCGCTACAACACGGCGTAGGGCACACTGAAGCGGAGATTATATTTTTTTGCGATGCGGATCTAATCGGCTTCACTCCCGAGCACATCAATTCAATTCTTGATCCGGTGATTCAAGGCAAGTTGGCCATGAACGTTGGTTTGCGCGATCGCGGCCGCTTTATCACAACGCTGATGCGGTATCTGCCTTTAATCGGCGGCGAACGCGCTTTGCGCCGCCAAGTGTTTAAAAAGATTCAAGATCGGCATTTGCGCGGCTTTATGGTTGAGTCAGCGCTGAATTATTATTGCCGCAGCCGCAAACTGCCTTATGGCACAGTGGTGGAAACCGGCCTGACCATGCGCAAAAAAATGCAAAAAGTCGGGGTGTGGCGCGGACTGGCGCAATATGTGGGCATGACTATGCAAGTCGTGAAAGCTATGCTAATTGTCAGGTGGGATCGATTGTTCGGACGATTTTAATTCACGGGCATGTTGAATTTTAAGGATCAAAAAATACTAATCTTGGGTTTAGGGCAGTTTGCCCAAGGCAGCGGGATTTCAGCCGCCTTATTTTTTGCGCGCCAAGGTTTGGCCGTGCGAGTGACGGATCAAAAAACCGCCAAAGACTTGGGCGCAAACGTGGCGCGGCTCAAAAAATTTAAAAATGTAAAATTAATTTTAGGCCAACATCGCACCGAGGATATTCGTTGGGCTGATGTGATTGTGCGCAACCCGCGCGTACGCCCGAATTCGCCGGAGATGAAACTGGCGAGCCGGCTCGGCAAACACATCACGTCTGACATCGCGCTGTTTATGCAAGCGTGTCCCTGCAAAATTATCGGCGTGACCGGCACGCGCGGCAAAAGCACAACTACGGCTTTAATCGGCGAGATGCTGAAAAAATCCGGCCGCCGGGTCTGGGTGGGCGGGAACATTTTGGTTTCGCCGCTGACTTTTCTCTCCCAAGTTAAAAAGGGAGATATTTGCGTATTGGAACTTTCCAGCTGGCAATTGGAATCCACGGGCCTGCTGGGTTTGGCGCCGCAGATCGCCGTGATCACCAATATCATGCGCGACCATTTGAATTCTTATGAAGGCATGGATGATTACGCCGAGGCTAAAGCGCAAATTTTCCGCCATCAAAAACCCGAGGATGTTTTGATTTTGAATCATGATGATGCGCGCTTGCGAGATTTTGCCGCGCAAGCACCCAGCCGAATTTTGTCTTTTTCTAAACCCCGCCCTAATTCGCGCGAATTAGAGATAGGATATCCACAGCCGGAGAAATCAATAAAGATTGTGACTCGTCAACAATTAAAATTATTGGGCGCGCACAATGAGATGAACGTCTTAGCCGCGGCTTTGGCCGCGCGAACTGCGGGCGCGAGCATGTCCGCGATTAGGAAAGCGGCGCGGAATTTTAAGGGCTTGGAAAATCGGTTGGAAACCATCAAAACCGCGCGCGGTATTCGTTTCGTAAACGACACCACCTCAACCACGCCTGATGCGACCATAGCTGCGCTCAAGGCTCTAACGCCCGTGGCTAAGAAGATTCATCTGATTGCCGGCGGAGCGGATAAAGAATTGGAATTTGATGAATTGGCGCGCGAGATT
Organism: bacterium; assembly: GCA_020056125.1. Classification (GTDB taxonomy): domain Bacteria; phylum Patescibacteriota; class Patescibacteriia; order 2-12-FULL-60-25; family 2-12-FULL-60-25; genus JAHIUG01. The sequence goes on from JAGVIJ010000011.1 coordinate 4,800, forward strand.
AAGCGCCATAAAGTTTTAATAACTTTATTTGCAGGCACGGCGTTCAATAAATTTTCCAAAGCTTTAAAAAAAGCCGGTGTCTCGTTCAGCGCGACAACATCCATGAAGCAGGCGCTGGAGTATCATCTCAAAAATGCCAAGACAGGGGATTGCATTTTACTTTCTCCGGGTTGCGCCTCATTCGGTTTATTTAAAAATGAATTTGATCGCGGGGAACAATTCTACCGATTGGTTCGGTAGATTTTTAGTTATCCACAATTTTAAATCCCCAAAACTCCTCTCAACTCAGCCCTATTTTTAATTAGGTGTTTCAATATCGTCACGATCGTACAAATTGTGTAACAGTGGTTGGCTCTTGCCAAGTTAGCAGTCATGGTGTTAAACTGCCAATTATTAAATATGCAAGACCACCTAAAAAAACTAATGCGTTTAGTGGTTGAAGAAGTGGTTGAAACCGGCGAGCCAGCCGGCTCTCAACACCTGGTTGAAAAATACCATCTGGAGGTCAGCCCGGCCACGGTGCGCAATTGGTTTGCGGCTCTGGATCAGGAGGGTTATTTGACCCAACCCCATGCCTCATCCGGCCGCGTGCCCACGGAAAAGGGCTATCGTTTTTATCTCAAAGAGCTGATGGAAGAGCGCGGGCTCAAACGCCGCGAAGAGCAGGATCTGGAATCCGCCACCAATCAATTCAGCCAAACAGCTGACAGCATGAAGCGCTTGACGCATGCGGTCTCGGACCTGACTGATCATGCCGTGATCATGGTCCGGCGCGATGGCAGTATCTTTTCATCGGGCATGGCGCGGCTTTTTTCCCAGCCCGAATTTGTGGAGCAGGAGATGGTGGTAAGTTTCGGCGGCATGTTTGATCATATCGGCGAAATCATGGGGCAAATGATGGGTCAACAATTCGCCGAACCCACGGCCCTGATCGGCGATGACTGTCCCTTTGGCAAAGAGTGCGGTTCCGTGGTGCTCAATCTGAATAATGAAACACTCCTGGGTTTGGTCGGACCCATGCGCATGAATTATGGCCACAGTTTTGCGCTCTTAAGACAAATTCAAGAATTAATTGATCAAGCTGAATAATATGCCAGAAGAAAAATCATCCACCGAATTGGAAAATTTAAAAGCCCTATCCGAAGAATATTTAGCGGGTTGGAAGCGTGCCAAGGCTGACTATGAAAATTTGGCCAAAGAGACCGAGCGCCGCACGCAAAATTTGGTCAAATTTGCGAATGAAAATCTGCTCTCCGCCATCATCCCGATCATTGATCAATTTGAATTGGCGCTTGAGCATACGCCGGATATCACGGAATTCTCCGAGGCTGAACAAAAACGTTTGAAGAATTGGATCATTGGTTTACACGCGGTCAAAGCGATTTGGGAAGCCGCGTTCCGCGAAATGGGTTTGGAACAAGTCGCAACTGACGGCGCATTTGATCCTTCAGTGCACGAGGCCGTGAGCCGCGAGGCCAGCGAAATAGTTCCGACCGAGCACATCATTCGCGTGGAGCAACCGGGTTATTTGTTAAACGGCAAACTGCTCCGACCGGCCAAGGTCGTAGTTTCCAACTAAAATTTAACCATTTAAAATTTATAAATAATATGAAAATTCTCGGAATCGATTTAGGCACAACCAATTCCTGCATGGCCATCGTAGAAGGCGGCCAGCCCAAAGTTTTGGAAAATGCCGAGGGCAATCGCACCACGCCGTCCATCGTGGCCGTATCAAAAACCGGTGAACGCTTGGTCGGACAAGTGGCCAAACGCCAGGCTGTGGTGAACCCGGAAAATACTTTGTCTTCCATCAAACGCTTGATCGGCCGCCGCTGGGAAAATGCTGAAGTGCAACGCGACCGCGAACTTTTGCCGTACAAAATGGTGCAAAAAGATAATGGCGTGCGCGTGACTATGAGCGGCAAAGATTATTCGCCTGAAGAAATTTCAGCCATGATTTTGCAAAAATTAAAACTGGATGCCGAAGCCAAGCTGGGTGAAAAAATCGAAGAGGCTATCATCACCGTGCCTGCATATTTTGATGATTCCCAACGCCAAGCCACCAAAGTAGCCGGAGAAATCGCGGGTTTAAAAGTGCGCCGCATCATTAACGAACCCACGGCCGCGGCTTTGGCTTATGGTTTTGATCGTAAAAAAGATGAAAAAATCGCGGTGTATGATTTGGGCGGCGGCACGTTTGATGTTTCAGTTTTGGAAGTGGCCTTTGATCCATCCACCAACCAGAACACAGTGGAGGTTCGCGCCACAAACGGCGATACGCATTTGGGCGGCGATGATTTTGATCAAGTCATCATCAAATGGATTTTGGCTGAATTCAAAAAACAAGAAGGTATTGATTTGGGCAAGGATCCCATGGCCGCTCAACGCATTAAAGAAGCGGCTGAAAAAGCCAAGATTGAG
>JAGVIJ010000080.1 GCA_020056125.1 bacterium
AATTGCCGCTTTCCATGCGACTGCTTAAAGAAACTCACAAGATTTTATTGTCTGGCGTTCGGGGTAAATACAAAAATCCCGGAGAAGTTCGCGCCAGTCAAAACTGGATCGGCGGCGCAACCTTGAAAGATGCTGTATTTATTCCTCCACACCCCAATGAAGTGCCGGGATTGCTCAATGACTTAGAAAGGTTTTGGCATAATAAGAAAATTGATATGCCCCGCTTGATTAAAGCGGCTATTAGTCATTATCAATTTGAAACCATTCACCCGTTTTTAGATGGTAATGGTCGCATTGGCCGATTGCTTATTACTCTTTATCTTGTATCACAAGGCATCCTACAAAAACCCACGCTGTATCTTTCGGATTTCTTTGAGAGGAATAAGGGTGCTTATTATGACGCGCTTACCGTTGTGAGAACTTCGAATGATTTAGAGCATTGGATCAAATTCTTTTTAGTGGGTATTGCGGAAACGGCAAAAAACGGCAAATTGACATTTGAAAAAATTATTGATCTTCGGCATCGATCCGAACAAAAAATTATATCTCTTGGCAAAAGAGCAAAAACAGGCCAAGAACTACTGAAACAGTTGTATTCTCAGCCTATCTTAAACACTAAACAGATAGCCGAGAGATTAAAGATAACCCATCCCTCGGCCAGCACGTTGGCCAAACAATTTGAGCAAATCGGAATTTTTAAAGAAATTACCGGATTCAAAAGAAATCGGTTGTTTGTGTTTTTAGAATACTTGAAATTGTTCGAAAAATAATCGGGCTTCATGCTAAATGAACTATTCTTTGTGGAAGATTTTGAGTGCGGCCTACGGTTATAAAGTAACATAAATAGAGGGGCAAGAATCAATCATCTGTAAATAAGGGGTCTGACCCCGCCTAGTTAAAAACATTCCGACATTCTCCCCGTAAAGTTTCACCACGGGGCAGGCAAGAATGTGAGAATGATTTTTGGGCGAGGGGTTATGGGTTGGTCTTAACTCGCGGTTTTTGATATTGTTAGGAGTGATGGTAGAAAAATAATGATCTATGGCATATATTTTTTTGGATGAGAGTGGCGACCTGGGGTTTGATTTTACAAAACATCGAACGAGCAAATTTTTTGTTATTACGTTTTTATGCTGTGTAAACAGACGGCCGATCGAAAAATTAATTTCAAAGTGCCATTCGGAATTGAAGAAACAACATAAAATGAGAGGCGGGATCCTACATTGTCATCGCGAAAAACCAATCACGCGTCAACGGCTGTTAAAGCGTTTGACTGAAAAAAATTGCAGTATAATGACAATATATCTCAACAAGAGCCGCGTCTACACGAAATTGCAAGACGAAAAAAATGTGCTTTATAATTATGTAACCAATATCTTGTTAGATCGCATCATGACAAAAAAGTTGTTAGGTTCTAAGCCGTGTGGGATAGAGCTTATTGCTTCACGAAAAGAAACGAACAAATTTTTGAACGAAAATTTTAAAGAGTATCTGCGTAACAAGGTGAAAGGAAGCCACGATGTCGATATCAAGGTTGAGATTAAAACGCCTCATGAAGAAAAAGGGTTGCAGGCGGTTGATTTTATAAGTTGGGCGATTTTTAGAAAACAGGAGTACGGAGATACGAGCTATTACAATATTATTAAAACAAAAATTATTGAAGAAAACCCATTATATTAATAAAAACAAAACCCCATGCGCTATTTTCGAGCAACCATTCCGGAAGCCCACGCATGAGGATTTACTCGTCCCTTACAGAATAGCAGAAAGAAGATGAGAAAGCAATAATCTGTGGATAAAAGGGTTGATCCCTCGACTCTGAAAAACATTCCGACATTCTCCCCGTAAATTTTCACCACGGGGCAGGCAAGAATGTAGGAATGTTTTTTGGTCCGTATCAAAATGCGGGCAAGTGGGCGCAAGAGATGCAGGCGTATGTCAAAGGCCAAGGCAAAGAATTAAAAAAATTATATTTCTTCTACACCACTTGCCCCAAGTGCGCCAAAGCCTACGGCAAAAATTATGTGGTGCTTTTCGCGCAGATAAAATAAAGCTGGGCTTGCTTTTTCGCGCTTTTTGGATTAAAATGCTCCGCATGTCGGAACAGATAAATACCCCGTTTACGGCCATAAAACGCCCTTATCCCACAGCTTTTTGGCTGGTGGTGATTTTGCTCATGACCGTGGGTTCTTATGCGGTAGGCGCGCGCACCGAACGCGACAATCTTTTAGACCAAGGTTTTACCACTTCCACTTCAGCCGTGGTCAAGCTGCGCGGCATTGGCAGTCAGCCGCCATCAGGTTTGGTTAAGCAAGTTGACTTCAAACAATTTTGGGATTTATGGGAATTGATTGACGCTAAATTTTATAAACAACCGTTGGATGCGGAGAAGCTGCTCTACGGCGCCATGACCGGATTAGCCCAAGCCACGGGCGATCCTTACACCTCATTTTTTGAACCCAAAGTGGCCGAGGAATTCACCCAATCACTCGCCGGAAAATTTGATGGCATCGGCGCGGAGATCGGCATAAAAAACGGGCAGGTCAAGGTTATTGCGCCTTTGCCTGATACGCCGGCCGCGCGCGCCGGTCTGTTGGCCGGAGATGCCATTTATTTGATCGACACCACTTCCACCGAAGGTATGCGGGTTGAGCAGGCCGTGTCTTTGATCCGCGGCCAAAAAGGCACGACCGTGACCTTGACCGTGGGGCGCGTCAAAATTTCCAAAGACAAAAATGATAAAGAGACCAAACAGGCGGTGGAGCTGAAAGTTCCCATTGTGCGCGACACCATCGCCGTGCCCAGCGTGACGCATAAATTTTTGCCGAATGACATTGTCTTAATCAGCGTTAGCAATTTTAACAACGACACCTATCAGGAATTTTCCAAGGCTCTGGACCAAATTTTAGCCAAAGAAGTTAAGGGCGTGATTTTGGATTTGCGCAACAACCCGGGCGGATTTTTGGATCGCGCCACAGCCATGGCCGGCGAGTGGGTGGGCGACAAAGTGATTGTGGTGGAGCGGCGCCAAGGCAAAAAGGTGGATGAATTCCATGGCGCCGGGCAAGGGCGTTTGCGCGACATCCCCACCGTGTTGTTGGTGAACCAGGGTTCAGCCTCGGCCGCAGAAATTGTGGCCGGCGCTTTGCAGGATTATCAGGTCGCCACCATTGTGGGCGCCACAACTTTTGGCAAGGGTTCAATTCAAGATTATACTGAACTGGTGGATGGCGCCGGAGTTAAAATCACGGTAGCCGAGTGGCTCACGCCCAATGAGCGATTTATTAATGATGTGGGCATTGACCCGGATGTGGTCGTAGAAATAACCGAAGAAGATTATGCAACAGCACGCGATCCGCAGCTCGATAAAGCCGTCGAAATACTCACCGGCAAAACAGCTGCACCAAAGTCGAACTAAATTGGATAAACCCGCCTTTCGCCGCGAGCTTTCGGCCGGCGGAATTATTTATCGTCGGCGCCAAGATCGCGTGGAGTTTTTTTTAATCAAAGATCCGTTTGGCCGCTGGACCTTCCCCAAGGGCCATCAAGAAGAGGGCGAGACCTTGCAACAAACCGCAGTGCGCGAGATTGAGGAGGAAGCCGGATTGAGCGGTTTGCGTTGCAGTGCGCCTTTGGGCAGTACGCATTTTAAATTTAAGCGCGGCCGCACGCTGATTGAGAAAACCGTATATCTGTTTTTGTTTGAGGCGCCGGCTGACATTCAAGAAAAATTAAGCGGCGAAGAGGGGATCACCAAGGCCGGTTGGTTTAGTCCGAGCCGCACGCGCCGCATTTCGGGTTATAGAAATTTGGATAAAATTTTGAATCACGCCATGTTTTTGGCTTTGGGGCGCCGCTTTAAACGCCCCAGAAAATGGCGGCCGCGGCACAAGAAACCGGCTCCGGCGCCGCAAATTGTGGCCACGGCTCAACCGCTGTGATAGACTCTAATTCCATATGAGGCGGTGTTATATCTTCGTCATCGGAGGAGTTATGAGCGGGGTGGGCAAGGGCATTGCCACTGCATCCATCGGCGCTCTGCTTAAGGCCCGCGGCCTAGCCGTCACAGCTGTCAAAATCGATCCGTATTTAAATGTTGACCCTGGCACCATGAACCCCGTGGAGCATGGCGAGGTTTTTGTGACGCGCGATGGTTTGGAAACCGATCAGGATATCGGGAATTACGAACGTTTTTTAGATGAAAATTTGAGCCGCGGCTGTAACATGACTTCGGGCGGCGTGTATCAGACTGTGATCAATCGCGAGCGCGCCTTGGGTTATGGCGGCAAAACCGTGGAGGCTGTGCCGCATATTCCGTTAGAAATTATTTCGCGTTTGAAACACGCGGCGGATACGGCCGAGGCTGATGTGACGCTGGTGGAAATCGGCGGCACCGTGGGCGAGTATCAAAATATTTTATTTTTGGAGGCCTGCCGCATGATGAAACTCGAGAAACCCAAAGATGTGGTGGTGATTCTCGTGGGTTATTTGCCCGTGCCCTCGAGCATTGGCGAGATGAAATCCAAACCCACGCAATACGCCAGCCGCACTTTAAACTCCGCGGGTTTACAGCCGGACATGATTATTTGCCGCTCCACGCACCTGGTGGATGAGCCGCGCAAGCGCAAAATCAGTTTGAGTTGCAACGTGGAGTTTGAAGATGTGATTTCAGCTCCGGATGTGCCGTCCATTTACGAGGTGCCTTTGCATTTTCATGCGGAACACGTAGCCGAGCGTTTGGTAAAGAAATTAGGTTTGCCCAAAAAATCCACGCGCTTGAAAGATTGGAAGAGTTTGAATCAGCGCATTAAACTTTCCAAAAAACCCATTCGCATCGGCGTGGTGGGAAAATATTTTTCCACGGGCGATTTTGTTTTGACCGATTCTTATTTATCGGTTCTTGAGGCCATCAAACACGCGGCGTGGTTTATTCATCGTAAACCCGAGATCGTTTGGTTGAACAGCGAGGAATTTGAAAAGCATCCCAAGTTGCTCGGCAAAACTTTGAATCAATTGGATGGAATTATCATCCCGGGCGGTTTTGGCACGCGCGGCGTGGAGGGCAAACTCGCAGCCATTCGTTATGCGCGCGAAAAAAAGATTCCCTATCTGGGTTTGTGCTACGGCATGCAGTTGGCTTTGATTGAGGCGGCGCGGAATTTGTTGGGTTGGAGCGATGCCAATACTTTTGAGATTAATCCGCGCGCGCGGCATCCGGTGGTGTGTTTGATGAAGGAGCAAGAGGTTAAAGTGCGCGGCAGTGATTATGGCGCCAGCATGCGCTTGGGCGTGTATCCGTGCGTGGTTAAAAAGGGGACTCTGGCGCGTAAATTATATAAACAAGCGTTGATCAATGAGCGCCACCGCCATCGTTATGAGGCCAATCCCAAGTATCGCCAGGATTTGGAGGGAGTGGGCGTGGTGTTCTCGGGCTTGTCGCCGGACGGCACATTGGCTGAAATTATTGAATACAAAAAGCATCCGTTTTTCATGGCCTCGCAATTCCATCCCGAATTCCAATCCCGCCCCTTCCGCCCGCATCCATTATTCTTGGGCTTCATCAAAGCCGCGGTTAAGAGATAACAGTTATGGAAAACGAAAAACATTTTCCCCTAACTCCGGAAGCAAAGGAACGACCGGCACAAGAGTATGCTGTAAATTTTTTGGCCTTTAATAATCCTAAAGCCCGACGCGCAGAAAAGACTTATGACACAGGCGCGCTGGTTGAAATGTTAAATGATTGGTGGGATGGTTTGTGCAAAGATAGGGGGCTCAATCCGGGGAATAAAAAATTGGACACGGTCGGCTATTGCATCCTTGAGTTGGGCAAAAATGCTTTAGAGCATGCCTACGGCGGAGAGATAAAGGTGGTGGTAACGGATGGCAAGGGCTGGGAGGGCGATCCCAATGATGATCTTTTGTACGGGTCTCCGGGGCGCGGGTTATCGCAAGTTAAACGATATGCCGATGAATTTATTATTGAAACTCGTGGAAAAAAATATACCAAATCGTCCAAAAGGCAAAAACTCGTGATATCAGAAGATGAGGATACTGCTGTTGGACAGGGCTCAAGGGTAACTTTTATTAAAAAATTTGATGCCCGCCGTTAACCTAGAAAAAACATTCCGACATTCTCCCCGTAAAGTTTCACCACGGGGCAGGCAAGAAACGGGGGCAAAGCCCCTTCACACAATTAAAACAAAAATCCGCCGGGTGGCGGATTTCTTTTTATATTCCAGGAAACCCCGGACGGAGGCCAACACAGCAAGACCATGTTTCTTAGCAAGTAGCCGGAGTCCGGGGATGAATGGATCCATTACAGTA
>JAGVIJ010000085.1 GCA_020056125.1 bacterium
AAAACAAAAACTTGATCTCGAATGTAAGCCATAACCTGAAGCCCATAACCTGTAACCCGGGCTACAGGTTTCAGGTTCCAGGCTACAGACTAGACGGTCTTATCCAACCAAGTTTGTAAAATTGCAGCCGCGGCTAAATCATCGCGCTTACCCTTTTCCCCTCTCTCGTGCATAAATCTAATGGCTAATTGAGAACTCAAACGCTCATCCGCCTCTTCCATAGCCAGACCCAAAACGCGCAAGTCATCCATAAAACCGCGCACTAATTTGATTTGCTCGGTTTCGCGCTCCGGACCGACAAAAGGATACGGCATGCCCACCACGATTTTTTCAATCCTCTCCGCCTCAATTATTTTTTTAATTTCGCGCACCGCGTCATTCCGATGATCATATCTCAAAACCGCCCACGGGCTGGCCAAGCGCGCTTCTGTGTCTCCCAGCGCCAGACCAATTCGCTTGGCGCCAAAATCTATTCCTAATACTCTCATATATTTCGAATATCGAATTTCGAAGATCGAATTTCGCACTTGGAGTTGTTTAAAACTAAATTGTTCATAATATTCGATATTCGACATTCGAAATTCGTCATTCGAACTTATGGCCACGGAGTGATTAGTTCGTAACCGGTTTTGGTGACCACAACGGTCAGCTCAAAATGCGCGGCCGGTGATCCATCGGCCGTGACAATGGTCCAACCATCTTGTTTAACTTGAATCTTCCAAGTACCCAGCGTAATCATGGGCTCGATAGCCAATACCATACCCGCCTCCAAGCGCACGCGCGGCGCGCGCGGTTCGCGATAGTTGGGGATATGCGGCTCTTCGTGCACCGCGTGGCCCACACCGTGTCCGGTCAAATCTTTTACGATGCCGTATTTAAAAGGTTTGATATAATCTTCAATCGCCGCACCAATATCCGCCACCCCGGCGCCTTCTTTAACTGCCAAGAGAGCTTGCTCCAATGCCTCGCGAGTATGTTCAACCAGGGCGCGCACGTCGGGTTTAACCTTACCTGCCATGACCGTGGTGGCCATGTCCGTAGCCAACCCTTCATACCACAAACCAAGATCCAGCCCCACCACATCGCCGTCTTGAATGATGCGCGACGGCAAAGATAAACCGTGCACGATCTCGTCGTTGACTGAAACGCACAACGCTCCGGAATACGGCGCGTCCTTAGACGAAGTCTGATAGCCTAAAAACGACGGCCGACCGCCAACTTTTTCAAATTCTTGACGCACCATTTTTTCCAAAGCCTCGGTGGAAACTCCGGCGCGACACTGATCCGCAGCCAAACGCAAAACGCGCGACAAAATCGCGCCGCCGCGTTTTAACTTTTCAATTTCTTCAGGCGTTTTAATCAATGGCATAAACTGCGCAAGCTAACTCTTAAATCCCAGCTTGCCGATGCGTTTAATAATCTCCTCGAATACATATGGAATAGCCTGTTCCCCGGTGATTGTCAAGAGCACGCCCTGCTGTCGATAATAAGTTACCAACGGTTCAGTCATAAAATGAAAAGTCTCCAGACGTTTGCGAATCAACTCTTTGGTATCATCGTTTCTTTTTTTCAACTTACCGCCGCATAGCGCGCAAATCCCGGGTTTGATGGGCGGCGTATCGGTCAAATGATAAACCTGTTCGCACTCCACGCATTGCACGCGCCCGGTCAATCGGCGCACCGCTTCTTTATCCGGAATTTTTAATTGAATGGCTAAATTAATCTTGGCTACGCGATTGAGATGCGTGGCCTGTTCCACATTGCGCGGGTAGCCATCCAAAACAAAACCTTTGCGCAAATCCAATTGTTTTAATTGGTTGGTGATAACCGCATTAACCAACTCATCCGGCACCAAAACCCCGCTTCCCACATATTCTTTTAAAAGTTTGCCTTGCACGGTTTTCTCCGCAATTTCCGCTCTAAAAAGTTCGCCGGCGCCGATTTGCGGAACATCAAAACGATCGGCCAGCAATTGACCTTGCGTCCCCTTGCCCGAACCGGGCGGTCCGAATAATACGGCGTGAAGTGTTTTTTTGCTCATGGTGAGAGATAATTAAAAAATTGGAATTGAGCCAGATATAAAACCAAGAATGAAATTGCCATGCCCGCCGAGACATAGGCCAAAGCAAAACGTTCGGAAAAATTACTGCGCCATCCATAGACCGCCGCTCCAAGTGTTAAACCGCCGACAACCATGGCCGGCGCCCAGCTATTCCAATGGGCGGATTTAACAATCAACACCAGCGGCAACACCAGCTCTGACAATCCCAGCGCGATGGCAGGCGCACCGACCGGATTAATTTTGGAAAACCAATCTTTAAAACGCTGCGGCAAAATAAATCCCGGCGCCAAACCATACGGGCTTAATAATTTGGTTAATCGAAGGTGCGTCTCAGCCGAACGCACGCACACCATATCATAAATGGCAAAGGCCACCAAACCGACCAGCGCAACTTCAAAGGGCAAATATGAGGCGAAATTCAGCGCCAAGCCGACCGCGCCTAAAATATAAAAAAGATTATGAACTAAAATGGTATGCCACCAGAAAAAGATGAGCGTAACTCCGATAGCGGACATAACCGCCGCAAAAAACGGCCAGGGCATTACAGCCAGCGCATACCACGCTCCAAATAATAAAGCCGCATTGAGCAAGCCTTCCCACCACACGCGATTGGTGGCGCGACGAATCACCGAGACCAGCACGCCTCCGGCCACGATCGCTAAAATAATATAATGCAAAATTTTCAGCCAAGTCCACAATTCAGCCGTGGCCCACGTCAGCGGCAAACGCGCCAAAAACATGGTTGTCAGTCCGGCCAAAAAATAAATAATCACCAAAGACCCGCGAGCCAATAACGTATGCTTCATGCCCATAGAATAGCATATTCCCGACTCGCTTGAGATGGATTGAACCGGCTCAAACGCCAACTCGGATCAAGAAATCATAAAACCGCCTTAAGAGCGGTTTTAATCGATGGTGTAGAAATTTAATAGGCTTCGTACTGGCGCATGGTCACTTGCGATTCAACTTGTTTTACCGATTCAATTACCACTGAAACCACGATCAATAAAGATGTGCCGCCCAAGGCCAAAAGTCGCGAGCCGCCCAAGCCCTGTGCGGTTAGCGGCAAAACCGCAATAATACCCAAAAATAAAGCTCCAAAAAAATTAATGCGATTGATTACGGCGTTCAGATATTCAGCCGTAGTTTTACCCGGACGAATACCCGGAATAAATCCGCCTTGCTTTTGTAAATTTTCCGCAATCCGATCCGGATGAAACACTACTGCCGTATAAAAATATGTAAAGCCAAATACCAGCAGGAAATATGAGATACCGTAAATCAATTGATTTTGCGTAACGGTCAACACCCAACTCGCCGCACTCACCAGCCAGGCGGTTTTAGCTGTGATGAAAAACTGCGCCACCATGGAAGGCAGCATCAAAATCGAAATAGCAAAAATAATCGGAATCACGCCAGCCATGTTCACGCGCAAGGGTAGATTGGAAGCTACGCCGCCCGACAATACTCCGGCGCCGCGAACTTGGCGCGCATATTGAACCGGGATATTGCGTTGCGCTTCGGTGACAAAAACCACACCCACTACAGTGACCACGGCAATCAAAGCGTAAATCAGCCACGTCACGATCTGCGATTGATCAAACGAAATGAATAATTGTTGAGCTTGTTGTGGCAGGCCGGCCAAAATGCCCGCAAAAATCATCAATGAAATGCCGTTGCCGATTTTCTTTTCAGAGATTAATTCACCGATCCACATCAGAAACACTGTTCCAGCGGTTACAGTCAAAATTAGAGCAACCAGACTAAAGGCCCCTAAATCAGAAATAATTTGAAATTGTGATTGGCGCAAAATAGATAACAGAGCAAAAGATTGCAGCATAGCCAATGGGACGGTCAACAGACGCGACCAAGAATTGATCCGACGCTGACCCGATTCGCCATCGCGCTGAATCGCTTCCAAACTCGGAATGATCATGCCCAACAACTGGAAAATAATCGAAGCTGTGATATAGGGCGCCACACCCATGGCCACCACGGAAAAATTGCTAATCGTGCCGCCGGAAAACATGTTCAATAAACCCAAAATCTGGTTGGCTTGAAAAAAATTTCGCAACGCATCCAGGTTTACTCCGGGCAATGGAATGTGAGCTGCCACGCGGAAAATGACCATCATGCCCGCTACGAACAACAAGGATCCCCTGATTTCTTTGATGCGCCAAATGGTTTGAAATTTTTCTAACATAGCCTAGAATTTGAGATTAAATCTCGCCGGGCCACTCTGCTAATATGTCTAAAGTTTAGCACTAAACCAAACTAACTTGAATATCGTAAACGAACAATTTAAGTTTTAGCGTTCGCCCAAGATCCCCCAGCTTTTTCAACCGCCGCCTTTACCGCCGCTGTAGCTTTTAGACCCACAAACTGCAATTTTTTATCCACCAAGCCACCCCCCACCAATTTAACCGAGATGGCGCGAGACGAAACCAGCTGTTTCTTTTTCAGTTGTTGCAAATCAACTTGCTCACCGGCATTGAAGCTTTCCATGATGCGGCCGATGCGAATGGCATGTGTTTCCACAAAATGGCTAGTAAAGCCGCGCTGTTTGGGAAACCCCAAAAGCATGGCTCGAATTCCCTTTTGCTTTAAGCGGTTGCGTCCACCGGTGCGCGCGCGCTGTCCTTTGGTGCCGCGACCTGAAGTTTTCGCGCGACCCGAACCATAACCACGTCCAATACGACGCGTTTTTTTACGCGCTCCGCGAGCGGATTTTAAAGTATGTAAAGACAAGGACATAAATTATGATTGCGTTATTGCTTTAGGCGAATGTGAGTTAGTTTCATCTTTGGCGCCAGTAGTCCCACCGGTCAAAGTTGCTTTATATAAACTTAAGGCTTTGAACGTAGCCTTCACGTTGTTAATTTTATTGCTGGAACCCAGCATTTTGGCCGAGACGTTGGGCACGCCAGCCAATTCCAACACTACGCGTACCGCGCCTCCGGCTTTGAGCCCAGTACCTCGGGAAGCCGGTTTGATAATTATGCGAGAAGCGCCGAATTTAGCTTCAACGAAATAAGGCACCGTATCATTCACGATCGGCACGGTGATTAAAGATTTACGCGCTTTGGTCGCGGCTTTAGATGTAGCGCCGGCCACATCCAAACCTTTGGCTAAACCAAAACCTACGCGCCCCTTACGATTGCCCAAAATGGTCAGCGCTCGAAACCGCATGCGCTTACCGCCCTTGGTCACGCGCGTTACTCTGACAATTTCTATATTTTTTTCGTCATATTCGGATTCCACCTGAACCTCGGATGAGCGACGACGAGCCGAAAAGTTGCCCCTTGAGCCAAAGCGAGGAGGAAAACTTTTTTTAGCCGCCGCCGGTTGCGCGGATTCAGCTTTTACCGGAGTTGTATCTGTCATATTATTTTTCTAAATATATCTCGCAGGTCAGAGCCATTAAGACGATTAAAATTCCAAACCTCCTTGTCGAGCGCCATCAGCCAACGCCTTAACGCGGCCATGATATTTTTTATCGCGACGATCAAATACCACCTTAGCAATGCCCTTGGCCGTGGCTTGCTTGGCCAATAAACCTCCAACCAAAGTGGCTAATTCGGTTTTTTTCTTGCCCTTGATCTCAGCCGGCTCCAAACTCAAATCCGACGCCGCAGCCAAAACTCGACCCGCGCTATCATCAATAACTTGCGCATAAATATGCGCCAATGAGCGTTTAACTACTAAACGCGGCCGTTCCGGCGTACCCGAAATTCTCGCTCGCAAACGAGCGACGCGTCTTAATCTTTGTTGCTGTTTTGATTTAACCTGGGTCATATAATTTAAGCTGTCTTAATTGCCGCCTTGCCCGCCTTGCGTCGAATCACTTCATCTTTATATTTAATACCTTTGCCTTTATATGGTTCGGGCGGACGAAGATGACGAATTTGCGCCGCGATTTCGCCTACCAACTGTTTATCAATACCGGCCAGCGTTAAAATCTGTTTTTCCACTTTAGCCTCAATGCCTTTAGGCAGAGGAAAATTCACTGAATGCGAAAAGCCGATTTCCATCTTCACTTCGTTACCGGCCACGGCCACGCGAAAACCCACACCCACGAACTCCAATGATTTTTCAAAGGGTTTTTGCACGCCCGCCACGGCATTGGCTAAAAGCTGCCGAATCGTACCCTGCAAAGCTGACTGGCCGGGCACTGTTTCATCGCTCATTTCAACTATTAGGGCCTTGGGTTCGGGCTGTAAACTTACCTTCATGGCGGATGGAAAAGCCACGCTTAAAGTCCCCTTCGGTCCCTTAATTTCCGCGCTCGCCGATCCAACCGTCGCTTCTACGCCGTTGGGAATAATAATGGGTTTTTTGCCAATTCTGGACATATAATTAGTAAATTTCACAGATTATCTCACCGCCCAATTTGCGCTTGCGCGCTTCTTTGTTGGTCATGACGCCTTGGGAGGTGGAGACGATAGCTATGCCGCGATCCGACAAAACCACGGGTAAATTTTTAGCGTTGCGATAGATGCGTCGGCCGGGTGTAGAAACGCGCTTAACGACTCTCATGGCCGGTTCAGCATTATCATATTTTAAATCGATTGCCAAGACTCTTTTCACCCCATCCAGCTTTTCCGTTACGCTGCCCACAAAACCTTCTTTTTCCAAAATTTTGGCAATCACAAACTTCATCCGTGAAGACGGAGAAAGAATGGATTCTTGTTTGGCTAACAGCGCGTTGCGTAAGCGCGTTAGAAAATCACTGATCGGATCTGTATGCATAATAATTTAGTTCCAATAATTACCAACTCGCTTTTTTTACACCCGGCAGCTCGCCCACATTCGCCAGTTCTCTAAAGCAGATGCGGCACAAATTAAAATCGCGCATAAAACCGTGTTTGCGACCGCAGCGCCAACAACGTCGAACGCGCCGAGTGACAAATTTCGGTTTTCTGGATGATTTTGCGATTTGCGCTTGAGTAGCCATATTTTATATGCCTTAGGTTTCGGATTAATCTTTCTTAAAAGGGAAGCCCAAAGCTTTTAACAGCGCTCGGCCTTCTTCGCGATCTTTAGTTGAGGTCACAATCGTCACTTCCAAACCATGCACCTTTTCCACTTCATCCGATCGAACCTCCGGAAACGGCAAACACTCTCGAAAGCCCAGGGAAATATTTCCTTGTCGATCAAGCGACTTAACCGGAATACCTCGAAAGTCGCGCACGCGCGGCAGGGTAACGTTAATCAGCTTATCTAAAAAGTCCCACATTCTTCGACCCCGCAGCGTAACGCACATGCCGATCTCCAAGCCTTGGCGAATTTTAAATCCTGAAATGGATTTTTTGGCTTTGGTTTTAATCGCCTTTTGGCCAGTGATGCGCGCCAGGGCATTGTCCACCACCTCAAACAGTTTTTGATCTTTGTTGGCAGCCGGTATACCCACTGAAACTGAAATACAAGACACGGTCGGAACTTCGAAAACATTTTTCTTCCCGAGTTCTTTGGCCAACTGCGGCGCGATTTCAGTTTTATATCTTTCTTTTAATGACATCATATTTGCTTCACAATTTTACACTATTTGCCGGATGGATTTTTCTCCGTTGCGCGAGCCGATTGCTTATTCACAGTCTGATCTTTTTTATTATGCCGCACGGCTTTTCCGCTGCCGTCTATAGGCAACACATTGGAGGCATGAATCGGCATGGAGAATTCTACGGTCTGGCCCTTTTCACCTTGGCGGCGCGAGCGCAAGTGACGTTTTGAAACATTCACACCCTCCACCACCGCGCGATTCAAACGAGGGAATGTCTGTAAAACTTTCCCGATCTTGCCTTGGTCTTTGCCAGCAATAATTTTGACTGTATCACCGGTTTTGATTCTGAATTTTGGCATATATTTAAGATTCTTCGGATTAAGCATTACAGCACTTCCGGCGCCAAAGAAATTATTTTAGTAAATCCGTTGGCCTTAAGTTCACGCGCCACCGGACCAAAAATGCGTGATCCCTTGGGACTTTTATCTTTCATTTCGATGATTACGGCTGCGTTGTCGTCAAAACGAATGTAGGTTCCATCATTGCGTCGCGTCTCTTTGCGCACCCGCACCAACACAGCATGTACGATATCCGCTTTTTTAACCGTGCCACGCGGCGCCGCATCTTTAACCACGCAAGTTACCACATCTCCCAAGCCCGCCGTGCGTTTTTGGTAACCGCCGAGCACGCGAATACACTGAAGCTTTTTAGCACCAGTATTATCTGCGACCTTGAGCATTGTTCGATGTTGAATCATATTTCTTTGATGTAACGCTGATTTCTACATGTTAGACGGCCTTGACGATGCGGCAATAACGCCAATGTTTTTCTTTCGAAATAGGCCGAGTCTCTTCGATCTCCACTACATCCCCCACCTTGGCCTCGCGCTTATCATCGTGCACCTTATAGCGCTTGGAAACAGTAAAGTATTTTTCATACTTGGGATGTGCTACGCGGCGATCAACTCGCACGACCATGGTCTTGGCCATTTTCATGGAAACTACCACGCCGCTAAGTCGACGACGCTGTCGGTTGTCGGCCGACGGTTGTTTTTCTACTGTTTTTAATTCGTTGTTCAACATAATTTTTTTAACTCAATGGCTACGCTGTCGGCGTGGCCGGTGAAGTTGGTTTTTCCGAACGCGACAAGATGGTCAAGACTCGCGCCAGATCCTGCTTAGCGTGCCGGAGATTTCTGACCTTGGCGTGTTGCCGCGTGGCGACCTTGAATCTAAGATCACGAATCTCCGAACGCAAAGTGGCGGCTAAGTTGCCCAGCTCGCTCACAGTCTTTTGCACTAAATCTTTATTGCTCAACATAAATATCAACTAACTTTAAGTTTGATCCGAAGTGATTACTCGGGAACGACAAGGCAATTTATAACGAGCCAACTCCAATGCCTCCATGGCGCTAGCTTTGGACAATCCATCCATTTCAAACAAGATGGTGCCGGGCTTGACCACGGTTACATAATGATCCACCGCTCCCTTACCGGCGCCCATGGGCACCTCACTGCCTTTTTGGGTAACTGGCCGATCCGGAAATACGCGAATCCAAATCTTTCCGCCGCGCTTGGTGAAACGTGTGAGCACACGGCGTACCGCTTCAATCTGTCGCGAGGAAACCCACGCCGAAGTCAACGCCTTTAAACCGTAACGGCCAAAAGCCAATTCAATCTTATCAGTAGCCGTGCGCTTGTTGCGACCGCGGCCTTTTTGCCATTTACGATGTTTTACTTTTTTGGGAATTAACATAACGGTATTTTTTCAGATAAAACAATTACCTTGGCGACTGACGATTGCGATTGCGGGTGGGGGTGGTGGGTTGGTATTGCGATAAACGATCTTGTTCAAAAATATCGCCACGATACACCCAAACTTTTACGCCGATGGTGCCGGCTGTAGTATGTGCTGTATCCCGAGCGTAATCGATGTCCGCGCGCAAATTGGTCAAAGGAATTTTACCCCAGTGTACGAATTCGCGACGCGCAATTTCCGCTCCACCCAAACGACCGGAAACCATAATCTTCGTACCCAATGCCCCGGCTTTTTTTACGCGCTCCACTGTGGACTTTAAAACGCGACGAAATGGCAAGCGGCGTTCCAAATCAATCACGGCTTGTCGCGCTACGATCGCCGCTTCCAAAGAGGCTTTGGGCGCTTCAACCACGTTTAATTGAAATTGAACTTTTTGACCGAAGAAAAATTTCTTCAAAACCTTTTTCTTCAAATCTTCTATGCCGACTCCGGAGTGGCCGATGATCAAACCTGGTTTGCCGGTAGAAATGGTAACCGACAAAGCGCCGCGCGATCTCTCGATATTCACCGTACTGACTTGTGCATCTTTTAATTCGTTAACGAGATACTTTCTGATTTGAACATCTTGTTTGAGCAATTCTTTATAGCGCTCATCGCGCGCAAACCAACGCGACGGCCAAGTGGTGGTCGTGTTGAGACGAAAGGCTTTAGGATGAACTTTATGACCCATATATTACAGTTGCGCTTGACACTTAGCTATTGGTGTTAACTGATTTTTTGATTTTGATATTTTTTTTAGTTGTTTCGCCGGGCGTGCCGACCGCCAGTATCAAGTTGATATGGGTGG
Source organism: bacterium (assembly GCA_020056125.1). Lineage (GTDB taxonomy): Bacteria > Patescibacteriota > Patescibacteriia > 2-12-FULL-60-25 > 2-12-FULL-60-25 > JAHIUG01. The sequence continues at coordinate 10,168 of JAGVIJ010000085.1, forward strand.
TGCGTTTACGAATTGGCGCAGCACGACCAAAAGCGCGAGGACGCCAACGCTTCAGCGTCATCCCGCCATCGGCCGTAATGCGTTTAACAATCAACTTATCAGGCTCCAATTGAAAATTATGCTGCGCGTTAGCTATGGCTGATTTCAATAATTTCAACACCGGCAAAGCAGCGTCTTTTTTCAGAAACTTTAAACGCTTCTCAGCTTCCCCAACCGAAAGACCGCGGATGTAATCCACGACCAAACGCACTTTGCGCGGCGCCATGCGCAGGCGGCGCAACGAGGCTTTTACTTCAATTATAGGTTGGTTTTCCATAGCTTATTTTTTCTGATTAGCGGGTGCGGCGGGAGTGCTGGCCGGAGTGCCGGATTCAACCGCGGAGGCTTTATCTTCAAGCTCCTTCTGCATCTTACCGCCGTGACGAACGAATTTACGTGAAGGTGAAAATTCTCCCAATTTATGTCCGACCATATTTTCCACTACCAATACCGGTATATGTATGCGTCCGTTATGCACGCCAAAGACAAAGCCCACCATGCCGGGAGTGATAGTTGAATCACGCGACCATGTTCTGATCGGTGTTTTGTCGCCCACCTTTAACTTCGCCACTTTGATGAGTAGCTTAGGATCGGTGAATGGACCTTTTTTAAGACTTCTGGACATAAACTTTAGATCTGGGATTTTTTAATTTAGGTACTCTCTTTAGTCTTGCGGCGTTGTAGAATGAAACGCTCGGATTTACGATTCTTTCTTCGTGTCTTTACGCCCAATGCATGCTTGCCCCAACGAGTCTTGGCATATTTCATGCCGATGGGATGTTTGCCTTCGCCTCCACCGTGCGGGTGATCTACCGGATTCATGGCCTTACCGCGAACCGTGGGTTTAATGCCACGCCAACGCATGCGGCCAGCTTTGCCCCAACGCACCAGACGCCAATCCGGATTTGAGACCGCGCCGATGGTGGCCATACAATCCTTGGATACGTGGCGAACTTCACTCGAAGACAACTTTAGCGTGGCATAAGGACCTTCTACAGCCATCAGTTGGATAGAGGAACCGGCGCCGTGCGCCAATCGTCCACCTTGCCCGGGCTCCAATTCCACATCATGCACTAAAACACCTAACGGTAATTTCTCCAACGGTAAACGATTACCTGGATTGATTTCAGCGGCGTTACGCGATGATAGCACAATATCGCCAATTTTCAAGCCCTGAGGCATTAACATGTAACGCTTTTCTCCATCTTTATAAATCAACAAAGAAATGCGCGCCCCGCGGTTAGGATCGTATTCTATGGAATCGACTCGCGCCGGGATATCAAATTTGTCTCTCAAAAAATCCACTGCGCGCAAATAACGCTTGGCTCCGCCACCTTGATGGCGCACCGTGATTTTTCCGCCTGTACGACCGGCAAACTGTTTGCGTGATCGAATCAAGCTCTTTTCCGGCTCAGACCGCGTGATATCAGAAAAATCCTGCACTGAAGAAATGCGGCGTCCTTTAGTAACTGGTTTGTATTTGATAACTGGCATATCGTCTAAATTCTAAATCCAATGATTCTTTATACACCCTCGTATAAATCGATCTTCTGGCCGCGCTTTAAAGTCACGAGCGCTTTCTTCCATCTGGCGCGCTCGCCCGACAAGCGACCGCGACGAATCTTTTTTCCATAGCCTCGAATAACACGAACCTGTTCCACATCTACTTTATATAATGCTTCAACCGCATGGCGGATTTCAATTTTATTTACTGTGACCGGCACATCAAACACATAGGTCCCCACGGTGGTTGATTCAGCCGCCTTCTCGCTGACATGCGGCGTCAAAAGCACGCGATATGCTTCGCCAGCCGGACCACCTGCCGCCACTTTTAATTCAACTGTTTCGTTAGCTTGCCCAACCGTATTTTTTTTAGCTGCTTTTTGCGTCTTGGTTTGTTCGGCTTTTTTGACAGCCGCAACTTTATCCAGTTCTTTCTGGATTTTAGTATCTTCTTCAGCGGCTTTTGGCACAGTCGCCTTTTTTTGTCTTAAACGATCAAATATTCCCATATATTTAGTCAGGTTTTACGTTTCGGCTCGACTGGCAGATGGCTTCAAATGCCGGCACCGCTTCTTTTTGGAACAATACAGTGGACGAACTGATGACATCCAATAAATTCAACGTGTTGGCTGTAACCAATTTCACGCCCTGTAAATTACGCACCATACGCAATAACGACGGATTGGATTGCGGTATGATGAACAAAACGCGTCGACCAACTGGCAAGCGCTTTAACATCTCGGCAGCCAATTTAGTTTTAGCGGCTGTAAAATTCGGCGCCTCCAATACCAGCACGCGCTCATTATTTACCTTATCAGACAAAGCCATGAGCAAGGCCTGGCGCTTAACTTTACGATTTATTTTTACTGCGTAATTTCTCTCTTTGCTGGGGCCGTGTGTAACGCCTCCGCCTTTCCAAATCGGCGAACGGATGGATCCGTGACGAGCTCGTCCCGTGCCCTTTTGCTTCCACGGTTTTTTGCCTCCGCCACGAACTTCACCGCGTGTTTTTGTATGGCTAATTGTTCGACGAGCCAGCGCTTGCAGAGCCACTACAACATCATGAACCAACGACGGTTTAACGCGCACGCCAAACAATGCGGCTTGGAGTTCCAGCTCGCCCGTTGCTTGTCCGTCTTGATTGTAAATTTTTACTTTTGGCATAAACGTTTAATTCCAATTCCGTCTGGAATTTTTTATTAAGCAGAACAAATTTCAATAATGGAATTTCGCGGCCCGGGGATCGCCCCCTTCACCGCCAAGACACCGCCTTCGCGCACTTCGATGATTTCAAGATTCTTAACCGTAACGGAATCGCCTCCCATGTGCCCGGCCATACGTCTGCCCGGAAGCACGCGCTGCACACCGCCGGCGCCGATAGAACCCGGCATACGCAGTTGATCCTTGTGCCCGTGAGTGGACGGGTGGCCGTGGAAATGATGGCGCTTAACCACGCCTTGAAAACCCTTGCCCTTTGACGTACCGGTCACATGCACCACATCACCCACTTGAAAACTGGCGGCTTCGATTTTATCGCCACGATGATAATTGATCGCATCTTCAACTCTAAATTCCCGTAAAACTTTTACTTGATCTAAATCTTTCAGGTGTCCGGCTTGCGGTTTGTTAATGCGCTTGCTGGCTAAAAATCCCAGCTGAATCGCTTGATATCCATCCGGGCTAGCAGTTTTTACCTGCGTCACCACACAAGGTCCGGCCTGCACCAGCGTAACCGGAACAATCGTCCCGTTGGGACGAAAAACTTGCGACATCTCTATTTTTTTTCCGAGAATGAATTTCATATACTGGCCTACAAAACTTAAATGTTTGAAAGCGTATAACAAAGGCCAGAGGTACAGTTAGAACCAAGGTTCTAAAAGTGCTTCTGGCCTTTGTGCGATTAGGCAAAATTTTAGATACACCGCCGGTCGCTTTTCTCAACAGGGAGGTTATGCCTTCTCCAAACCTCGCACGGTTTGGCTAGCTGGATCATTGGGTTCTGCCCTTACTTCTTTCCAGCGGCAACTTACTCCTTGGGAATTGCTCCCACGGGGAACAAAGAGACTCTTACATTTTTATTTCTACATCCACACCGGCCGGCAAATTAAGACTGGTCAACGCTTCGATGGTTTTAGCATTGGGATCCAAAATATCCACTAAGCGCTTGTGAATCCTCATCTCAAATTGTTCGCGGGCATCCTTGTGAACAAAAGTTGATCGATTCACCGTCCACTTTTTCTTTTCTGTTGGCAAGGGGATGGGACCGACTACCTTAGCGCCGGTGCGCTCAGCCGTATCGATTATAGTTCGCGTAGATTGATCAATGATTTTGTGATCATAAGCGCGAATTTTAATGCGCACGCGAGAAACCGCCGCTTCTTTGCTTGCCACCTTGTTTTTAGTTTCAGCCATGGCGGTCGTTGATTAATTTATTTAACGATCTTAGTAACTACGCCGGCGCCCACGGTCTTGCCGCCTTCGCGAATGGCAAAACGCATTTTTTCCTCAATGGCGACTGGAGTAATTAGTTTGACGTTGAAGTGCACCGTATCACCCGGATTCACCATAGCCACACCTTCGGGCAAAGTAACTTCGCCGGTTACGTCTGTGGTGCGGATATAGAATTGCGGCTTGTAGCCTGTAATGAACGGCTTATGGCGGCCGCCTTCTTCTTTGGTCAAAGCGTAGACTTCCGCATCAAATTCAGTGTGCGGCGTGATTGAGCCGGGGGCAGCCAACACCATACCGCGTTCCACTTCTTCCTTTTTAATACCGCGCAACAAGATGCCGGCGTTATCTCCCGCACGACCCTCGTTTAACTGCTTGTTAAACATTTCGATGCCGGTAACTACGGTCTTGCGGGTATCTCTAATGCCCACGATAGCCACTTCCTCGTTTAATTTAACCTGACCGCGTTCAATACGTCCAGTAACCACAGTGCCGCGACCCTCGATAGAGAAAACATCTTCAATCGGCATGAGCAACGGCTTATCCATCTCGCGAACCGGCTCCGGGATATATTCATCCAAAGCCTTAATGAGATCCAAAACCGGCTTAGACGCAGCTTCATCTGACGGATTTTCCAAGGCTTTCAAAGCTGAACCGCGAATAATCGGAGCCTTGTCACCGTTAAATTCGTACTTATTTAACAAATCACGAATTTCTTGTTCCACCAAATCGATTAATTCCGGGTCATCCACCATATCGACCTTGTTCAAGAACACCACAATTGCCGGAACGCCCACTTGACGAGCCAAAAGAATGTGCTCGCGAGTTTGAGGCATGGGGCCATCAGTGGCTGACACGACCAAAACCGCGCCATCCATCTGAGCGGCGCCGGTAATCATGTTTTTAATATAGTCGGCATGTCCCGGACAATCCACGTGCGCATAGTGGCGCTTTTCCGATTCATATTCGGTGTGTGCCGTGGCAATCGTAATGCCGCGCGCTTTTGATTCAGGCGCTTTGTCCAAATCATCCACTCCTTTATCTTGAGCTTTTTGCCCATGAGCGGACAACACCTTTAAGATCGCTGCGGTGAGCGTGGTTTTGCCGTGGTCGACGTGACCAATGGTCCCGACGTTCACGTGCGGCTTGGAACGGTCAAATACTTCTGCCATATTTTTTGTGATTAATTATCTTCAAATTATTAAATATTTATAGTTTCAGCTTTAGGGTTACAAATGCCTTTTTTAGTACCCGGGGCTGCAAATTGAATCAGTCGAAAAACTGGCTAATTTAAGCGGTAAGAGTATAACAAAGCCTGCAAAAATATGCAAGACCGACTCTTTAGCAACTCCGTCCAAGATAAAAAAGCTGATAGTTAAGCCTATTTATCCTCTAGCGGCTCCAAGTAAAACCCCTCCTCTAAAGGAGACTCTGCAAACACGTCTAGATTAGATTTGGGCTGGATCGGAACAGTTTTAGGCGCCAACACCGAGGCATCATCCACCGTTTTTTCAACTTTCGAAGAAAAAATGGGCGGCACGAGCTCATCAACTGCGGCCGTAGCTACCGGAGGCTTAACCTTCTCCGCGGCGTCTTCTAAAATATCATCCAAAACAATCGGATCCCCATAAAAAGTTTTGTCTTCTTCATCATCCGAATCCCATCCTTCCCAATCTCGTTTTTCATTTCGGCTCAATGACTCCATTTCAGCCATGGCTTCAAATTGTTCCAAGGACAACACCACCATTGGATAATGACCCGCCGGATCAGTAACCACTACGGGCATGCCGTTCTTGCGAGCGATATCTATGACGCGCTGTAAAGACATATTAGAAATCAATTATTATCTCTTTTTCACTCGACCTTCCACGATCTCATTCGCGATATTCTGCGGAGTTTCGGCGTAGTGTGAAAATTCCATGGAGTACGATGCGCGACCTTGAGTCATGGAGCGCAAGGTGGTGGCATAACCGAACATTTCAGCCAGCGGCACCAAAGCATTAATAACTTTAACACCCGCGCGCTCGGTCATCTCTTGAACTTGTCCGCGCTTGGAATTTAAATCCCCCATCACGTCGCCCATGAAATCTTCAGGCGTGACCACTTCAACTTTCATCATGGGTTCAAGCAAAGCGATACCGCCTTTTTTAGCCGCTGATTGGAAAGCCATGGAGGCCGCAATCTTAAACGCCGCTTCTGAAGAGTCCACTTCGTGATAAGAACCATCAAACACCGTAACTTTAACGTCGATGAACGGGTAGCCGGCCAAAACTCCGCGCGTCATGGCTTCTTGCACGCCTTTGTTGATGGGCTGGATATACTCGCGCGGAATAACGCCGCCGCGAATTTCATCCACGAATTCATAGCCCTTGCCGCGCTCCTGCGTTTCAAGGCGCAACCAACAATCGCCATACTGACCGCGGCCGCCGGATTGACGAATAAATTTTCCTTGCGACTCAGCTGATCGCTTCAAAGTTTCCTTATACGCCACTTGCGGCTTGCCCACATTGGCATCCACATTGAACTCACGGCGCATGCGTTCCACAAGAATATCCAGGTGCAATTCACCCATGCCCGCAATGATGGTTTGTAAAGTTTCTTCATCAGCGCGCACGCGGAACGACGGATCTTCTTCAGCCAACTTTTGCAAAGCCACGCCCATTTTTTCTTGGTCAGCTTTGGTTTTGGGTTCAATGGCCACGGAAATAACCGGCTCCGGAATGACAATTGATTCCAAAACCAGAGGATGATTTTCGTCGCACAAAGAGTGACCGGTGAACGTGCCTTTAAGACCCACGGCAGCCGCAATGTCTCCGGCGTAAACCATTTCAACATCCTCGCGCGCGTTGGCATGCATACGCACGATTCTTCCAATACGTTCTTTTTCTCCGGTCGTAGTATTCAAAATATATGATCCGGATTTAAGCGTGCCTGAATAGACGCGGAAGAAAATCAGTTTGCCTACATACGGATCAGTCATGACCTTAAAAGCCAGCGCCGCAAAAGGCTCTTCATCCGAGGCCGTGCGCTGTTCGATTTGTTCCGGATGATCCGGATGAAAACCTTGCACCGGCGGCACATCCAAAGGCGAGGGCAAATAATAAGTCACGGCATCCAGCAAAAATTGCACGCCTTTATTTTTCAAAGCTGAACCGCACAACACCGGAAAAAAATCCATGTGCAACACGGCCTCGCGAATCGCCTCCCGAACTTCCTCGACCGTTAATTCTTGGCCGGCCAAATATTTATTCATCAACCGCTCATCATTTTCCGCTACGGCCTCTAACAATTCATTGCGCATTTTTTGCGCTCGCTCGCGCATATTTTCGGGGATTTCCGACTCTTCAATCTGCTGGCCCAACTCATCCTTGTATATTTCCGCCTTCATGGTGATGAGGTCGATGATCCCCAAAAAATTAGATTCAGTCCCGATAGGCAACTGAATGGGATAAGCGCGCTTGGTTAAACGTCGACGAATGGATTCAATATCTTTATCAAAATCCGCGCCCGTGCGATCGAGTTTGTTCACGAAACAAATGCGCGGCACTTTATATTTATCAGCTTGGCGCCAGACGGTTTCGGATTGCGGTTCCACGCCGGCCACACCGTCAAATACCACAGCCGCGCCATCCAAAACGCGCAAGGAACGTTGAACTTCCAAAGTAAAGTCAATGTGTCCCGGAGTATCAATCAAGTTCAAACGAAAGCCCTTCCAAAAACAAGTGGTGGCGGCTGAAGTGATGGTGATGCCGCGCTCTTGTTCCTGCTCCATCCAGTCCATGGTAGCTTCGCCCTCGTGCACCTCGCCGATTTTATGTTTGCGGCCGGTGTAAAACAACACACGCTCGGAGACTGTGGTCTTGCCGGCGTCGATGTGCGCAATAATTCCGAAGTTACGGGTGTCTTTGAGAGAATATTCACGAGGCATAAATTTTAAAGTCTACGAAATTACGAATGGATTCGAATTTTCAAATAAGGCTCTACTTGTGCGGATCTTTAACGCGCAAAGTGCGCGAAAGCGCGGTTGGCTTCGGCCATGCGCTGCACATCTTGTTTCTTTTTAACCGCATCGCCTTGATTATCAGTCGCGGCTAAAATTTCTGAAGCCAATTTCTCGGCCATGGGTTTGCCCTTTTTAGAACGAGCCGCGGTCAAAATCCAACGAAACGCCAATTGCTGACGCCGGTCGGCGCGCACTTGCATAGGGATTTGATAGTTGGCTCCGCCCACGCGCTTGGAGCGCACCTCAAGCAACGGCGCAACATTGGCCACGGCTTTTTCAAAAATTTCCAAGGCGGGTTTTTTAAGTTGTTCGGACACTTTTTCCAAAGCCGTATAAACGATTTTTTGAGCGATGGATTTTTTGCCGGCTTGCATTACGTAATTAATAAATTTACCCACCACCGGTGAGCCGTATTTCGGATCAGCATCAATTTTTCGTTTGGGGGCTTGTTTGCCTCTCATAAATTCATTGATTATTCAATTCGGATTTCGGGCTACAGGTTACGGGTTAGGCCTTCGGTCGTTTGGCTCCGTAAATGGAACGGCTGCGCTTTCGGCCGGACACGCCTTCAGTATCATACACGCCGCGCACAATGTGATAGCGCACGCCTGGCAAGTCCTTAACACGACCGCCGCGAATCAACACGATGGAATGCTCCTGCAAGTTATGCCCTTCACCCGGAATATAAGCGATGACTTCTACGCCGTTGGACAAACGCACGCGCGCCACTTTGCGAATGGCTGAGTTAGGTTTCTTTGGCGTGCGCGTATAAACCTTGATACAAACGCCGCGCTTAAAAGATGACCCGCGACGCAACTCGGTGCGCTTGCGATGAAGCGAATCCAAAGAGAATTGCAAAGCCGGACTCTTGGATTTAGTCGAGTTTGGTTTGCGGCCGTGGCGAAGTAATTGATTTACTGTAGGCATAGCTCAATGTGCGCGGAAATATAACAGAAATACCACCAAACAGTCAAGAAAGCCACGTTCTGATCCTGCAGTTGCCACTCGATCAAGAAACGCTAATCCGCCGGAAAGCTGATTAAATCTTCACAAAAAACGCTAAAAGCATGCTCACCCAGCCAAAAATCAACACACTCCATAAGACAGAAAGTCGGTGCGCTTCCGCTTTTTTTTGACTCCAGATCAAAAATAACAACCAAAGCGCCAGCGCGGCTAAAACCACCGGAGTGCGTAAGAGCAAAGCCGCGAGCAGACCGGCTATAGCCGCAAAAATATATTTCCAGGCCAGCTGATAGCGCGCCAACTTAAAATTGCCGATTGACTGATCAGCTAAGAGCGCAGTGAGCGCGCCTAAAATTCCCCAGACTGCGGCCGCACGAAAAGTGGAGACGGATAGCGTGGCGTTTCGAAACGCAAAAGTTCCGGCCAGCAAAACACTGCCGGCTGACATCACAGCCAAGTGCGCGGCCGAGCCATATTTGGATTCTGACCAACGCCATAATTTTTCAGTATAAATCCAATGAAGCGCTAAAAGCGACAACACTAAAAACATGATGGGCCAGCCCAAGAGCAAACCTCCCAATACTAAAAGAATAATCAGCGCGGATTTGTCCATTGATTCCTCGGCGCTGAATTTTAAAAATATAAAGCCATACCACAAACCAAACACGACCAACCCCAAACCCAGGGAAACAATATCCGGTGCGCTCCAAGCGAGTTGATGAGTTTTCCAACCGAGCGACAGGCCGGCTAATCCCCCGGCCGCGATCACGGGCAGAGGTTGCGCGCCAAAAAGTTTAAAAAAATCTCGCCAGCTCAAAGACCGCGCGTTCAACCATTGATAAAACAACCAAGCCACGGCCAAGACAAACAAGAGGCTGGCTGAAGACAGCGCGAGATTGATCTCAAGTTGTTTGCCCACCGCTGCAAAAAAACGATCAGCCTGAAAATTCGACCAATACGAATCCAAATGAATCAAGCTCAACACTTGAAAAGCATCTTGCGTATGCATGATGGGAATGTGGCGCGTCCAGGACGCCACTTGCGCCAGCCAAGTTTGAATCAATAAAACAGCTGATGCTCCCAACCAAGCCACGATTCCCACGCCCACAGCCTTGTCCCATGCCACTCGCGCCTGCTGATGAAAATTCCAAACGAATAAAACCGCAAGCGCCACCACACTACCGCGCAACAATGCTTCAGGACCGGACTGAAACGGATACACGCCAAGCGATCCGATAAACGCCAGGGCTTGCGGCAAGGGCAGTGCGACCGTGCCACTGCCATCGTTCCACACGCCCACGCTGGCCAACGCAACTCCGGCGAGCAAAGCCGGCGGTACCCAAAATAATCGGCGCGCCAATTGATCAAAAAATTGCCAACCGGCAAAACGGGAAAACACACTCACCACCATTAAGAATGCAACCGCAAAATATATGGGCCGACTTATGGCCAAGGTTAAAAAAGACGGCCCGGGCGCAGCCGTCAAAAGGCTGATCAAGAAACTGGCGGCTGCCACTGAACCCCATAACACGACAAAAATAAACCAAGGTGAGCTGGCGCTGTCGCCCGATTGGCTCTTAATGATCATAAGCCAATCTTACACACCAACCAACCAAGATGCCAAGTACATAATCCCTCGGAATAAACCGCCGAACACATTTAAATTTAAAACCATATCCGCAAAAATCAATCCCAAAAGAATATAAGGACCGCGCGATTCTAGAAAATTCTTAGCGGCGGTATAGCGGCGCGCAGCCAAAATAGTTAAAAGCACTTTTGAACCATCCAAAGGCGGCAGAGGGATTAAATTGAACATCAACAAACCGGCATTCAAAAATACGCTCAACATTAAAAACTGAATCAACAGATTAGCCGGGCTGACCAACGGCGCAACCAATCTAAAGATGCCGGCAAAAATCACAGCGCCGCACAAATTCATAGCCGGACCGGCCAGAGCCACTAAAACCGGACCCCATTTTTTAGCGCGCAAATTATATGGATTAAAGGGCACTGGCTTGCCCCAGCCAAAACCAATAACCACCAACATGGCCAGACCCAAAAGATCCACGTGAGCCAAAGGATTCAGGGTTAGGCGCCCTAAACGCTTGGCTGTGGGGTCGCCCAGCCAATAACTCACCAAGGCATGGGAAAATTCGTGCACGGATAAAGCCACTAAGATAGCTAAAACCCAAACCGCGAAAATCAGGGGGTCGCGAAAAAGTAAATCTAGCATTGATGGATAATAACAAGAAACCCATGAAACAAACAGTACCGAATTCAAAAAAAGAAAACCCAGCTTAAAGATCAAAGCATCAAAAACTTAAAGGGTCAAAAATTTCAAAGTGTTTAAAAATCTCACTTGCGAAGACGGAACACGAAGCGGTCACCAGGACCCCCCTCGTCCGTAGGCCTCGCCCAGCTGTCGCTCAGCCACAACCCACTGCCACCGTGCCCCAGGCGGAAGACGCCCGGGCTGCCGCCGGAATCGGCTATTTGTTTCATGGCAATTAAATACCAATCCTGTAAGGGTTGCTCGATGTCTTTGAGTCTAAGATGCGGCCCGACTT
>JAGVIJ010000114.1 GCA_020056125.1 bacterium
GCAGGGGCGGTAGGAATCGCCCCGCCCTGCTAGCAGAGCGGGGTTGGAGACATGGTTCCTAGTTTTATAAAAAGCTTTTGGCAGGGGCGGTAGGAATCGAACCCACGTCACGGGTTTTGGAGACCCGGGTCCTACCATTGAACGACGCCCCCCTGCCAAAAACCTTTTATCTCAATCCCAACCTTTTAATGAGTGCCTGATATGCGGATCCGAATTCTTTTAATTTCATTTCTCTTGCTCGAGCCTTTTCTACGCTATCGTATCCTTCAAGGTAAACCAGTTTGATAGGACGTCGATTTTTCGTAGAATCTACTAATCCGTCTTTGTGTTCTTTCAAACGACGTTCGACGTTCTGTGAATATCCGATATAGAACCCACCATCTTTTTCCGATTTTAATAGGTACGTGTAATACATGCTGGTTTTGGACCCCGCTCTGCTAGCAGGGCGGGGCTACCATTGAACGACACCTGCCCCGCCGTTCTTGAACGGCGGTGACCCCCTTATCAAACTTTGTTTGAAGAGAATAGCAGAATTATTCAAATAAATCAAGAATTCATTAAATCGTCCGAGCGGCGATTTTTTGGTATAATTAAACTCATGAAAAAAATATACATTCTGGGAATTTTTGTCCTGGCCGGATTTTTGTTGGCCGGTCAAGTGCTGGCTCAACTCACCTCTCCGCGCGAAGCCTGCGTATATTACAAAGCCGCTTATCCCACCGGCCATATTGAACGGAATATTGACAACAGTTGTTTGATTCGCGTGGGCGATAGCAATACGGGCTTTGGCTATATTCACGCGCATTATGTGGGAGATAAATTTTGTCTGGACAGTTCAGGCCTGTTCTTCGGACGTGCGGACTACTTTAGTTCATCGTGCAGTCCAAAGTTGCATCCGGAGCAACAATTGCAACAACCGGCCGCTCCGAGCCAGGTACCGGCCGCGCCCGCTTTTAAAATCAGAGAGCTCCAATATGATCATCTGCCTTCGGGCAAACCAATCACGTCCGAGGGTAATGAACTGATTGAGATCACCATGCCCGACGGTTCGCGAATCCAATTAGATGCCAATTCCACGTTTACGCCGGTTTCAGATCACGAGGTGCAGAGCGTCTTTGGCCGATATCGGTATATGTGGCAACCGTTTAAGAATGGGAAATGCATCGTGGGACAAAATTTGGTTAGGCAGGAATGCCGCAAAGTTAAAACCCGTGACGCGATTTTAGGAATTACGGGCACGGAATTTTTAGTGGACACGGATAAATCCGGTACAACGGTTTCGGTTTTGGAGGGTTCATTAAGCGTGGCTGATTTAAATGTTAAAAAAACCGTGGAGGTGGCTGCCGGCCAATTTACTTATATCAAACACGGCGGCTTGCCCAGCGATCCGGCTCCGTATGATCCGGAAAAAATTGAGCCCTGGTGGTTACAAACAAATACCGAACGAGCTGTGCGCAATGTGATGAGTTTAATCCTGGCTTTTGTTGCGGTCATAATTATTTCTTCGCTAATCGTGAGCGGCAAGCGGCTTTTTGCCAACCGAAGAAAAAATAAAAAGGATGCCAACCAGGCGGCTAATGACGGACCCATCATCGCCTCGCTATCCTTTGGAATTTTGAACCTGATTTTAGGGTTGAGCAATTTCCTGATATTCAGACCCATACCGAGAATCTTAAGCGAGTTTTTGAGATTTTTTCAGCCCGGCATTCACGCGCTTACCGCTCAAACAAACAGCGACTTATTTTTCTTAATTATCGGCGTGGTCGGCGCCATCTTGGGCTTGAGCGGCTTGCGCACATCCAATAAAATACTGGCCGCTTTGAGCATCTTATTGAACCTGGGAGCGATTCTTATCTGGTTGCAATAATTCCTCCGTATTCCCCCGAGAACCGAATATGTTATTATGAATAATAGACATTAAATTTAATTAATGAAATTTTTATATAAATTTTACATCTTGGTTAAACGGGAAAACCAAAAAACTGGACTGGGTAGATATGGCTCTTACCAAAGTCAGTTGTTTTGCTTTTGGAGTATTGATCGCGTCATTGATTCCAAGATTATTAGAGATAAATATTTATTGGGTTGTTGGGGTTTGGATAATTTTTGCCCTTAGGCCGCTTTATAGATTCTTTAAATAATCCTCGATATGAAACACAGACTCGTTTTGTCGATCGTCAACATTTTAGCTCTCTGTATCGTAGTGGTTGCAGTTAGTTCGTATTTCATCTATCACGCACAATATATAGGTCTGATTATTTTTCTGCTGGGTATTTTATGCCTGGCCTCACTTATTCCTTTTAAGGTTGCTATTAAAAGCATCTGGCTCGATATTGTTTTTGGCCTGATTGACAATGGAATTTTAGCCATCATGGCAATCTTTGGAGGTAAATTCGGAGGAGTGCTTGGCGCAGTTATCGGCGGCGTGGTGGGTAATGCCGTGACCGACGGTATCGCGGGCATCTTTGAGGGGCTGGTCGCAGAAAATAATGGGTCGGGAAAAACAAAAGATAAGCGCACTCTTTTAGGATCAGCCGTGGGTAAAATGTCAGGTTGTCTCTTAGGCGCCGGATTTGTTTTGATTGTTGCTAACCTATTTAAACTGTAATTCCAAATCCCCTGCCATAAAAATCACCACCCAAACGAGCGGTGATTTTTGTTTGATAAGAAGTTAATGCAGAGGTATGATTAATATATGCAAACCACCCAAATTGCCCTGTTCAAAGGCAAACAAATCAGAAAAACCATCCATGAAAATGAGTGGTGGTTTTCGGTTGTGGATGTTATCGAAGCGCTTACGGATAGCGCCAAACCTCGCGATTATTGGTATGTAATGAAAATACGCGTGAAAAATGAGGATGGTATTGAGTTGTCGACAATTTGTCGGCAACTGAAATTGGAGTCTTCAGATGGTAAAAAATACGAAACCGATTGCGCTGATACCGAGGGCATTTTCCGCATTATCCAATCAATCCCATCCCCCAAAGCCGAACCTTTCAAACGTTGGCTGGCTAAGGTAGGTTATGAGCGCGTGCAAGAGATTGAAAATCCGGAACTGGCTACGAAGCGAACGCGGATGCTCTACAAACTCAAAGGTTATAGCGATGATTGGATTGAAAAACGCCTGCGCGGTATTGCGATCCGCGAGGAGTTGACTGACGAATGGCAAAAGCGCGGCGCCGCGCAAGAAAAAGATTACGAAATCCTGACGGCCGAAATTTCCAAAGCCACGTTCGGCGTAACTCCAAACGAATACAAACAGCTCAAGGGATTAAAGCGCCAGAATCTGCGCGATCACATGGATGACTTCGAGCTTATCTTCACCATGCTCGGTGAGCGCTCTACAACTGAAATTCATCGCACCGAAGATTCAACGGGTCTACTAAAACTCAAGAGCGATGCCGAAGCCGGCGGCGATATCGCAGCCGTGGCGAGGAAGAAGCTGGAAAAACGGCTTGGACGTTCAATCGTATCAAAGAAAAATTACCTGCCCGCCGTAATTTCAACGAAGGCGGGTCTGAAGAAACCGCAAAACAAAAAGTTACTGGACGAATCGTGATGTTTTGTCACGGATCGAATGACGGTGATTTTTGTTGCTTAAGTACAATTAGGATGAAAAAAGGTAGATGATGTATAATTATATATATCAATTTTAAAATCATATGAAGCCCAGGAGGATAATAAGAATTTCTTTAATACCTTTAATTATATTTATTGCGGTTTTTGTAATTCCTAATTTTAATCTGCAATTAGATATTTCTTATCTGCTCACTACAGTTATCTTTTTATTCACCATCATAATCGGTTTTTTTATTGCCTCAGCCACAGCAAACTATCTCAACTTGCAATCCTTGATCACCCAAGAAGATAGTGCCCTAATCGGCATCTTTAACTCCGGCCGTTTGATTCAACCATCAAAACGCAAGGCTTTGGCAGAAGCTATAGATCAGTATTTGATTGCATGTCTTGAATTTGATTTTGCTAATTACGTCAGAGGTACACACAATGAATATACCAAACTCTTGGGCGTGGTCGATTCGATAAAACCGACAAACGCAATCGCTTTGTCCATCTTCCAAAACTTACACAATCATACACAGGCTGTCACTCAGACCAGACAAGCTGCTTTATTGGCAGCGCGTCGGGTAGTTAAATCCATTCATTGGTTTATACTTATTCTTTTAACTCTGACCATCTTTGTTTTTCTTTTTGTTTTGCGAGATCAAAGCATCTTGTCGAATCTGTTAATAGGCACTCTGGCAACCACCACATACCTGTTATTGGTTTTATTATATGAAATAGATGCAAATGTATTTTTAGAAGATATAATGTCCTATCTCGCTGTTCAAGAGGTTTTTAAAGCCATTGGCAAACCAGCCTATTATCCGGAATATTTCATTCAAAAATCTAATTTCAAACATCAGGATAAAAGTTACCGGGTCGGTTTTCATGACTCTAGCGGGCAGCTAAAAATCAAACTCATTCGTTGAAAAAAAACTTCCTTGATATAAAATCACCACCCAAATGAGCAGTGATTTTTGTTTGATTCAAATTAAATCTCCCCCCAACCTACAGTGACACTTTCTCGCGATAGCGAAAAAGTGTCACTTTTTGGGTTCCATGTTTCGGGCTTCAGGTTATATAGGTTGCAGGCTTTAACAAATTCAAAACTCGTGCTATTAAGGCTGCATACGCCAATGAATCATCTGACGGATCAGGAGTTGATAGCACAGGCGCGCACCGGTAATGATGCGGCTTTTGAGGTATTGATGCGCCGTCATCTTCAGCCGATTTTCCGTTTTATTTTACGCTTATCCGGCGATGCGGCCGTGGCTCAAGATTTGGCGCAAGAAACTTTTATCAAGGTCTGGAAAAATTTAAAAAAATTCAACCCGGCCAAATCTTTTAAGGTTTGGCTTTTTACCATTGCCAAAAACACCACTTTTGATTGGTTCAAAAAACGCCGCGCTTTGCCTTTCTCCACGCTAGAGGATGAAGAAGGGACGAGTCCGTTGGAAAATTTGGCTGACCAGACTCCCCTACCCGACGAGTTATTTCAAAAGCGTGAAACGCACACTGCGCTCACCGTGGCGCTCAATAATTTACAACCCAAGGCGCGCGCTGTGGTGCTATTGCATCAGATTGAAGATATGACATTTCAGGAAATAGCCGACGCGCTGGATGAACCCTTGAATACCATCAAAAGCCGCTACCTGCGCACAATCGCTAACCTGCGAAAAGCATTATTCGAAGGGCTTAAATAATTGCTAGAATTGCAACAAAAATAATCAACGTGCACCAAAACGCGGTTGGCTTTCGTATTAATAAGCATGGAGACTCTTGAGCAAAAAATACTAGCCCATCTGCCGGAACCGAAAATGCCGGCTGATTTGGGCAACCGCATCATGGCTCGCGTGGAGCGTTCACGTTTACGCGCTTTGTATCTGCGCTTAGCCTTGTCTTCCGCCGGTTGTGTTGCCGGGTTCGCTTATCTGGGCGCCGAGTGGCGCGCGCTTTGGTCAGCGGCCAGCCAACTGCCCATCTTTGGATTTTTGCGCTTGGCATTTTCTGATCCGGATATTATGTTCGCCAATTTCCAAGAATATTTTTTGGGTCTGATCGAGAGTACGCCCTTCGGCTTAATCGCGCTTGGTTTTGGTTTAACCTTTTGTCTGATCTGCGCCGTGGAATTTTTATCAGCCGCACGCCGTGCGCGACATGCGCCGTTGATTATTCATCCTGTAATTTCTTAAACATAAAACTATGCCGCAATTCATTCATTCCCGCATCATTATCATTGCCTTGGCAACTTTAGCCACGCTCGCTATTTTAGCCGGAGTTTTTCAATTGGGCGTGTCAGTCGGCGAACGCAAATCGCGCCACTTCACGCGCTGGTTTGAAAATTACGATCGCAACTTAATGCCGCCCGGTTCGCGCCGGCCAGGTCCGAATATGCCGCCCGGGGGGATGCCCATGCCCATGTTGCCCAATGCCCACGGCGTGTTTGGCAAAATTTTATCAGTCAGCGACAACAGTCTCATTATCCAAGGCAAAGATAATGTTGAACAAAATGTAATCATAACTTCCTCAACCGCTATTCGCATTGATCGCGGCGTCGGAACAATCCAAGACCTCAAACCCGAGACTGAAGTTTCAGTTTTGGGCGCGCCTAATGAACAAGGGCAGATCCAAGCGCGGCTCATCCGCTTGTTTAATAAATAATTAATGCCTCTATGCGAGCTAAAGTTTTTAAATTTCTCAAAAAGAAATCGGTCATCGCGCTCTTAGCGGTTTCGGCCAGCGGCGGCATTTATACAGCTTCAATCAATGGCCCGGTCGAGCCTGTGCGTTATGTATTGGCCGCGGCAGAACAGGGCGCGCTCGTGGTTTCAGTTCAAACCAGCGGCCAAGTAACTGATCAAAATCAGTTGGAACTCAAACCCGGAGCTTCGGGTGAAATTTTGAAAGTGCTGGTCAAGGACGGTGCTCAAGTTAAAACCGGCGACGCGCTGTTCCAAATTGATTCAAAGGACGCGGCCA
>JAGVIJ010000034.1 GCA_020056125.1 bacterium
AATTTATACGCCGTTCTTGATAACGCGCAATAAATTGCGCTACTACGAACGGATTTCGCATTTTATTTTTCGATTTAAATTCTTTCACCGCAGACAAGGGACATAAGGGACGCAAGGGACAGAAGGGACAGGCGAAAATTTAGAAATTAGAATTTAGAAAACTTTTTCCCTTTCTCCTTTCTACTTCTCCCTTTAGCCTTTCTCCTTTTTCCACTCTGGCGCTCTGATACTTTGACACTTCCTCAAAACCCACGCTAAAGCTGTGAACTCCAACTAAATCAGTTTTAAGTGTTAGGTTTTAAGTTTTGTCCGACAGGTCTGACGTGTCTGACAATTCCGACCACTTCCGAACCTACGCATTTTCGCACTTCCGAACTATAGAACTTTAGAACTTCAGAACTTCTCCCTTTTCCTAATTCCTACACCTTTATTTTTCATTGATTTTTTGGTTGCCCAGATACTGGATGCGGACGTTTCCGACCACGCCGTTGAACCAGTAGTCCTTTCCGCCGGCGACACCGATGCGCAACCCCTGTTTCCATGGCGCCGGCGGCGGGCAGTCCTTCACTTCCTGCACATTGCCGTCTATCAAGAGGCGCGCCTGTTTGCCATCGTGCTCGTAGCGCACGGTCGAGAAGCGTCCGAGCGGTAATGGCTCGCGCGATTGTAAGTAGGTGGCTTTTTCCGCTCCTTGTCCGGCGTAATGTTCAATTACCACTTTCAGGTCGTGCAAAATCATCATACGCACGCCGCTGGCCATATATTGGCCGCATTCCATTAGTCCGCCAAGGTGACCACCGGGCTTGCCGTCGGGGGCAACTTCGATTTCAAGCGCTACCGGCAGTCCCTCGGCGAGCGGACCCGGCAGTCGTGGCACGTATAGCGCCTGGCCGTTGGCCAGACGTAATCCGCGCCGTGAACCCATAGGTGTCGGTGTTCCTTCGCCCGTCAGCGCACCGCCGCCGATGTGCGCCGGGACCGAACCATCCGCGAAGGCGCCGCAGTCCCAGGCGGCAATGGTTTGCGCGCCGCCCTGATCCTCAACGCCGAGTGTTACCGCCAGCAACACGAGCTGGGTCTGGGCTATGTTGCCGACCACATCAATGGATGCGATTGGCTTGTCCGGGTTAGGATTGTCCCATGGCATGCTGTAAATGCCGATAGGCGCTGTCTTGGGGTTGCAGCCGGTCCACACCACTTGGGCGCCCGCCAGCGGCATGGGATTCCACCAGTCGCTGATCTCCTGGCCTTGGCGCACCGGCGCTGCGGTGTGGGAACCATCGGCATAAACAACTTCGTAGCGCGCCACTTCCACGCCATAGCCGCCAGCGGAACCCCAGCAGGCGGTGTGCAGGAACCACAGCCGGTCAGCTTTGACCCCGCCGACAGGGATGCCGCGCGCCTCGCTTGGGGCATTTGGATCATTCGGGCCGCCACGCAGGGTGAGAACCGCTTTGCCGTCATTGACCTTGGGATCGGTCAGTTGGTAGGTGATGCCCTGGAACTTTATCTGAGTGGGGAAGGATTCCCCCGCCACCGCCATCCCCGCCATCCCCCCCACTGTCCCTGCGTGATTGACGAGGAAAAAGCGCATGTCGTTATCGCCTTGGTCAGTCCAGCCGCCGACCCCGTCACCGGCTTTCTCGTCCAGGTAGCCTCGGTTTGCGAATTTCGCAAGATTGATGTAACTAAATTGGTAGCGCCGGCCGACGGGCGGCAGGAAGCCGGCCCCGGCGTTGCGGGCCAGACAACTTACGATGCGGGTGGCGCGTTCCGTCTCGGGGGCGAGGGCCTTGTCCCAGGCAAGTTGGTCAACCAGCACCCAGCCTTTGCCCAGTGGTACGGCCACGAGTAGCGCCGGCTCGGTGAGCAGGACGGCGGCATCAAGTGTGGGCGGCGCCAGTACTGGGCCGCCGATCGGTGTGGTCGCCTTTGCCTCGTTCCCACGCGCCCAGTAGAAGTCGCCAGATCCGAGGCCGGCAATCAATGGGTGGTTCACGCGGCGGATGACGCCCACCGTCCCCTTTGCCAGGGGCGCGAAACTTGGCTTCCACGGCAATATGGCAGCGATCGCCGGGGCGGTTTTTTCGTCGAGGCCGCGCAACCACAGCACACGACCGCCCTCCACCTCGGTCCGCAGGCGCTTGAGAACGTCCGCATTGGGCGGGGTTGCGGCATTGACCAGAACTGGGCCGGTGCCTTCAAGGCCGTCGCTGGTGCGCACATTGCAGACGGACAACATCGCGCGGGTTTCTTTGGACACGCCTTCAGCCAGGCGCAGAGCTGGCGCAGGTTCGGACGGCGCAACCGCCAATGCCGCGCGGATAGCCTGTGATAGGATGCGACCGGCGGCCGGCTCGACGGCCACACGTTCCGTCAAGAGATATTGGCAAAAGGTTATTGTGCCCTTGCCGTGGCGCAACTCAACAAGCGGCGACCAGTGCATGCCATAGCGGCCACCGCTGGCGGCAAGCGGCGCCGCGGCGCCGACGGAGGGGCGAACCAAGCTTTCGGTCACCACAAGATGATCAGGGCGCCAGAAGCGGAGCTGCTCGTCGTCAAGACCGGCTAGGATCGGGTGCTTGGCGCTGCGCCAACTGAAGCTGGCGGCATGTTTGGCATCAATTTCCGGTTGGCCGGGCACAAACTGGTCAATGTTTTTTTGGTGCAGAACCAAGACCTGACCACCACGTTCAGCGAAACGCGCCACAGCCGAGAGGTCAGCCTTTGCGGCTGCATTTTCACCGATCACCAGCACCCTCTTGCCCGCCAACGCGGCATCATCACAGATGCTTGGCTGCAGGGGAAGGCCGAGGCTGGCCAGCGCTTTGGCGGTGGGACCGTCGCCGGCATCAACCAACGCAATGGACTTTGGGTCTATATCAGCAAGGCTGGCGCGAGGCGCGATCCACATATCCTCTTCATGCCGACACAACTCTACTGGCCAAGGGCCGCGCATATACATCATGCGTACGATCAACCGGCCACGCATCTGGGACGCCACCGCTGGCGCTTTGACGGTGATGGTCACCTCTTTGGACTCGCCCGGTTCGACGTGGGCCGGGATACGGCGCTCGCTCCACACCTCGCGGCCATTGATCAGGAGACCAGCCTGAAGATGAATATCGCGCAACGGCAGCACTTCACTTACATTGTGGTCGTTGATGACCACGAAGCGGCGTGGAAAGTCCTCGCCGCCAAAGGCCGTGGGATGATAGTTCAGCGGCGCCACCAGGAGCGGCGGCATCAACTGCGGGCCGCTGCCGGTCCACGGATTCAGGCAAGCCACTCCAGCGGCGCGGTAGTGGTCGCAACTCATCTTGACCATATCGATCCACGGGTTATTGCGGGTCGGTAGCGCATCGCGTCCGCCGAAATCCTGCCAGCGCCAGGCCGTGTGGTCGTAAGAGGCATCGCCCGTATATGGCGTGTAGCGCTCGGGCTCATCGCCATCGCGCGCATAAAATTCGCCGATCATCAGGGGCCGGTCCCAGGTGAAAGAGCTGCGCCAGGCACGGCTGACACCCTCCTTCTTCAGCCAGGCAAAATCGTTCGGCACCACCCATCCGCTGTTTTCATAGAGCCGTCCCACGGTGTCAGGCTCGCCCTTGGAAATGTCACTGCTGCCCTCGGGATAATGAATGTTGATGGCCGGCAAGCGGCCGCCGTAGCTGACGCCGGCATCGGCCTGGAGCAGGCGCGTGGGGTCAACGGCTTTGATGCCTGCGATCAGACGTTCGGCCACCGCCATGTGCTCGGGAGCCTCGCTGTTCCAAAAAGTCTCGTTGGTGATACTCCACATAATCACCGATGGGTGGTTGCGGTAACGCTTTACCAGCCGTTGCATGGTTTCGACAGTGTTGGGCACCCATGCATCGGCTTGGGAGATAGGGAAAGACTTGTTGCTGTTCTGATAGAAACCCCAGAATTCGGGGATCACCATCATCCCGCTGGCGTCGGCTTGGGCGATGACGTGCGGGTTGATGAAGCCCAGGTGCTGGCGGATGCAATTGTATCGGCTGGTCTCGTCACGCACCATGCGCAGGGCGAGTTCACGCCGATCGCTGGCGCCGCCAGTTAACCAACTGTTGCGCAGCAGAACCTGGCGGCGGCCGTTGAGCAGGAAGTCGCGGCCTTTGGCGGCGAACTCGCGGAAGCCGAAGGTCGTCGCGAGGCGGTCGGCCACGGCGTTACCCTGGCGCAGTTCCGCCACCGCGCGGTAAAGGTTGGGCGTGCCCGGCGTCCACAGCAGGGGCGCAAGCCAGTCAGCGGCGGGCGTGACCGTCTGCGTCTTACCCGGCGCCACCGTGATAGACGGGACGGCTATCGAAAGCTGTGCCACGCCGTTGGGATCAATGATGGTGACCACCGGAGTGACGGTACGCGCCGTTTGTCCGTCGTTCACCAGCGTGAGGTCCACCTCAATGCGCTTCTTCTCTACCGAAGTGCGCACAAATATGTCGTCAATACGTAGTTCGGACACCAGTTCAAGGCGCACTTCATCGTATATTCCAGGCATGGGTCCGGTAAAGGGGGCGATGAAGGTCTTACGTTCTGAATCCCACAGGCGCACACGGCCGGCCACGCCAATCACCAATTGGTTGTCGCCGGCTCGCAGTGCGGCGGTGACATCGTAGGTATTCGGCGCCGTGCCCAGAACCGAGTTTCCGACCCGCACACCGTTCAGCCACAGCTCGCTGTACCAGGCAATGCCGTCGCACTGCAGCAACACCTTGGCGCCGTCCGGAATGGGGCCGTCCACGGTGAAGGAGCGGCGGAACCACGCCGCAAGTTTGTCGGCGCGCTTCGGAGTCTTGCCGTCGGCCTGAAAAATGTTGTCCGGCGTGTGGACGAAGTATTGACCCACACCATCACTGTCTAAGAGGTTGGTTTCATAATGCGGCACTGTGTGCGGTTTCCATCCAGCCGTTGGCGGAGGAAATACCAAGGCCGGCTCGCCGGGGCGCGCCTCCCATATTCCACCCAAGTCAAAGGTTGCGCGTGTGCCGTCAATCACGAAAGGAGACGGAACAACAGCGGACTGCATGAATGAAATCTTCTCAGGCGCGGCATCCGCGCAGAGAGAAGCCAAGGCGATAGACATCACCAAACCTGCACACTTCATAATGATAAATCCTTATCTTTAAGTTTTGACTAATAAACTCTTTCACACCTATCCGCTATGGGATGGATGTGATTCAAGGCGTAAAACGCTTACGGTACAACTGTTTAACAGCATTACGGTATAACGGTTCAACGGCAAGACGGGAAGATTCCTGGAAATTGTCTGACAATGCATTGATAGCTGTAATACTGGAATACTGAAATAGTTTGATGGTATCACGGTTTTACGGTTCAACGGTATTACAGTTTTAGTTTTACTGGCTTGTTCAGCTTCATAAAGATTCTCAT
>JAGVIJ010000105.1 GCA_020056125.1 bacterium
ATAAGGATGCCGTGAGTTCGCCCCGTCATTCGACGGGGCGTCCGGTCGTCGAGTCATACGACCCGACAAGGATGACCGGACGAATCTCACCCCTGCCTGCCGGCAGGCAGACCCTCCGCCATGTTGCAGAATCCTGATCTGCACCTTGAATCAGGAGGCTATAGTAAATATGAAAATTACAGACCGGGTGTATGGAAATTCCGAAATCACAGAACCGATAATTTTAGAATTGATAAATTCCTCAGCCCTGCAAAGGTTAAAAGACATAGATCAAGCCGGATACTTCGAGCCTCATTTTCCCGGCACCGCGCTTTCGCGTTTTGAGCATTCCGTGGGCGTTTATTTGCTGCTAAAAAAATACGGAGCGCCGATCGAGGAACAAATTGCCGGACTTATCCATGACGTTTCTCATGCGGTCTTCTCTCACTGTATAGATTATGTTTTGAGCGCCGGCTCCGGAAAGGAACAGAATCACCAAGATAATGTTTTTGAAAAATTTGTAAAAAAATCCGCAATACCGGCCATATTACGAAAATACCATTTAGAATTGAGCTATATTCTTGACGATAAAAACTTTCCGCTCAAGGAACAAAGCCTGCCGAATTTATGTGCGGATAGAATCGATTATTCCTTGAGAAGCGCCATGACTTTTAGAGAGCTGGATGATGAAAAATATTTTCTTGATCATCTCGTAGCGCAAGACAAAAAATGGATTTTTACGGATTTTGAAAGCGCAAAAAAATATGCCGAATTGTTTCTAAAACTTAACACGATTTATTACGCAGGTTTGCCTTCCGCGGTCATGTTCCAAACGGTTGGGGATTATTTACGCCACGCTCTTGCACAAGGATATATTTCTGAGGCCGATTTATATACGACCGACAAAATGGTTCTGGCCAAAATCAAGCCTCATACTAAAAACGATCCTAAGTTGAACTTACTCTTGGAAAGGATGCAAAACAAAATCGGTTTCAAAAATGATCCCAATAATTTTGATGGTGAGGTCTTCTGCAAATCGCGAGTCATTGATCCGCTTTGCCAACACGACGGAGCAGTAAAACGAATTTCCCAAATCGATTCAAATTGGAGTATGATTTTGAAACAAGAATCCCAACCCAAGCATTATTTTATCAAATTTGAACGCTAATAACTGCGCCGGCTCATCAATTCGACATTCAACATTTGAAATTCCAAATATATGTCTTGGCTCATCATCGCCTTCATCATCCCCATCCCCATCTTTCATCTTTGGCTGCACGCTCTTTTGGATGTTTGGAAAAAACATCCGCTGGCTTATTACGCGGTATGCGCCCCGCTTTGGCTCTCCTCATTTTTTCTATTCCGACCCATTGATCAGCTCTCGCCGTATCTGTTCACCCCGAGCGACGTTCTGGTAAAAATCGGCTATGCTTTAATGGCGTTGGGTGTGCTCGGCATCATCTCCAGTTTCCTGACCATCGGCCCCAAGCGTTTTCTCATGTGGGCGGTGCTGAATCCAACTTCAACGGAACAAAAAATCGTGCACTCCGGCCCATTCAAACTCGTGCCTCATCCGGCTTATCTCGGATACTTGTGCGTGGCGCTGGGCGACTTTCTCGCCAGCGGCAAACTTTATCTGGTCGCGGCCTTAATTTTTCTACTCGCTCTTACTCCGCTCATCATTTATTTTGAACAAAAAGAATTACAAAAGCGCATAGCCGGCCGAGCTTAAAACCATGGATAAAAACTTCTGCCCGGACTGCGGAACTCCCAACAGCCGGCATACCCGCAAATGGCTGGAGGAACTGATAAATTATGCGGTGCCGGACTTTTCCGTACCGCGAAAAGTTGATATCTGGTTCGATCTTTTGATTGAAAAATTTTTTTCCCTGTGTAGACTGGGCTCCTTCCGAGATGATTTTCCGATCCGCAATTTCCAATTGCGCACCGCCTGCTTCATGGCCGAGGCCAAAAAACGCGGCATCAAATTTCAAGCCTTTCGCGGACCCCTGGGCTATAACAATTTTTTCAAAATGGAAAAAGATGGAAAATCTTTTCATTTTGAAGGTTTGCCCGTCGCTCATTTTGCCGGCCGCTACGGCACCGCGGTGATCGACGACAAAGCCAAAACCAAACGCCAACTTGAACAAGGCGGTTTCCCGCTAGCCCCAGGCCGCGCCTTTTGGTTTTATCAAAAAAATGCGGCTCTGGACTTTGGCCAAAATCAACTGGGCTATCCGCTGGTGGTAAAACCGCGTCGCGGATCAGTCAGCCGCCATGTCACCACAAACATCCAAACCGCAGGGCAATTGGCCTCGGCTATAGATCATGCCCTGGCGTATGCCCCGACTTTTATCGTGGAAAAATTCATCCCCGACGCGTTCGTGCACCGCGCCACGGTGATTGATTTTGATTTTACGGCCTGCGTCAAACAAGCGCCGGCCAATGTGCGGGGAGACGGCGTTTCAACCATTCACGAATTGATTGAACAAAAAAATCGCCAGCCGGCCAGAGGCGAAACCCATCAAACAGAATATCCACTGCATAAAATTACGCCCGACCAAACAACTCACGAACTGCTCGGCCAAAACGGACAAAATTTATCCAGCGTGCCAAAAAAAGATCAGGTGGTTTATTTACAGCGCGATCCTTTTTTAAGACTGGGCGGGGATCTGGTGGAAGTTACGCCGCAGGTCCATCCTGAAAATCTGGAACTTTTCCGCGCGGTGGCAAAATCCTTTGATGCTCGGGTGGCAGGAATTGATTTTTTAGTGCGGG
>JAGVIJ010000053.1 GCA_020056125.1 bacterium
CCTTTCTTATTTTTAAGATGTGGATATCATACCATATCTACCTGCTAAATATCTCTAAACTGGCAAGTCCTTAACCGGCCTTGGCCGCGCCTTTGGCCAACGTATCGATCACAAACGATGTAATGCCATAAGCCGCGGCCACAATAACTAATCCGATCACCGCATTGGTCAAGGTCGTGGTGGCTTTTTTAACTTTAGCCGCGTCCCCGCCCGCAGACATCCACAGCCAACCGCCCCACAAAAACATGACAAAAAATATGGCGCCCACCAAAGACAAAGCCGCGCTGATCAAACGGCTGATCACGGTTTGTATATTGGCGCCGCCCAAAGGATCCGGGAAATTATATTTATTGGCCTCAATCTGCGCTTGAGCCATTACAGGCAAAAGCCATACAGCCAAAGGGCTGAAAATTTTAAGCGCATTTTTAATTCTATGAGACATAGAGATTTAATTAAGGTCCTGTTGTTCAGCATATTCAACCTCTTGCGTCTGCTGTGAAGCGATTGAACCGGTTAAAGCATCAATCACAAAAGATGTGATGGTATAAGCGAAGGCAATCATAGCTAAACCCATCACTGCATACTTCATGGCATCTTTGGATGTTTGCACCTTTTTCTCATCGCCGCCCGCGGTCATCCACAAAATACCGGCGTACACAAACACAGCCAAGGCCAAGCCGCCCACCAATCCCAAAAACGCTGAAATCACTTTTTGGATCAGAGTATAAAAAGTAACGCCGGTCTTAAAAGGATCCAGCGGGTTGGAAAGTTCAATCTTCTGCGCTGCGGCTGATGCGGACGCGGCAGGAGTTGTTGTTATCTCTACATACGCCTCAATTCCGCAACACACCTGATTGGCGGCGACAGAACATGTTTCTAGACTAATAAATTCGCTCAATTTTTTTCCTTCCACACATTTTTCCACGCAGTTCGCCTTCTCAAGGGTCATATTTTTTTTGGGTCCCATGGGAATTGTTGCAGCCGCACTGCACAAGGTATTGCCCAATGGAACACAGCACTTTTCTGCCGGTTTACATGAATCTTTCATCTCATAAGCCGAACCGAGTGTTCCAACTAAAAATTTAGATCCTATCGTACCTGTCTCACAATCTGGATGACATTGTCCGCCAAGTCCTCCGACCAGGGTGCAGACCCCAGCATTAGCTGACAAAACGCCTAAAGGACCAAGCGCAAAAATTAAAACTGCAAAAAAAATTTTAAAATATCTCATACTTATTTTGGCTTGCAACATAAAACATTCGCCGGACCCGGACATAAACCGGTTACACAACTTAAATTTTTCTTTTCCGCATCAGCCAAAGCGGCCTGCGCCGTGGAACCAAGCAATGGGGTGCAAGTGCTGGGCGCCGGACAAACTTTAGCCTGGCCCGAAGCCGGAGCTGGAGCTCCCTGCGGCACCAAAGTGGTTATAATGAAACGCACCATGGTCCAAGCTGAAACCACAATAATGATTCCGATGACCGCGCCCTTAATAGCCTTTTTGCCTTTGTCCACATATTCCGAGCGCCCGAATGAAGCCAAATACATACCGCCGCCATACAAAAAGATTAAGAAAAATAATGCGCCGGATAGACCCAAAAGAAAATTCGCAAAATTCACTCCGGTTTGAACAATCTCATCCAAAGTGCAACTGCCATCTTTAACACAGGGTGGGAGAACCATGCCGCCGGGCGCAGCTCCGCCGCTGGCTGATACTGATGTCTGGCTGACTGCGGGTTTGGAGGCGGTAACCTTTAAGCGACAACAGGATTGAGGCGGCGGACAATCCGAGGAACCTAGGTTGTCTTCCTTATCATACTCACAAGCCAAATCGCATGTGCCCTTTTGAGTCTTTTGGCACTCTGTACCCATCTTTTTCTCCTCTTGCGGGCAAACGCAACACGCTTCGTCTTTATTTTTACAACTCACTACCCCAACCACATTACAGCCCATCCCATTACACTCTTTCGCGCTGGCGCAATAACCTCCATAGCTATCACAACTTTTTTCTTCTGCGCCGGGTAAACAACATATCTTTCCATCTGTGCAACTCAACTTGCCCTGATCTATACCATTAAATAATATTGTGCATTCATTTTTTGTTACGCATGATCCTTTTTTTAGCGCACATTCATCCGCAGCTAAAACACTGTGCGGCGCTGACAGCAATGCGCCCGCAAATAAAAATCCAATACAAAATGTTAAAAAGAAATAAGCCTTTGACTTCATACTCAATAAGTAATGCGCACGGTCTGCGCCACTTTATCCGAGGCATTGCGCACCGCCTCGGGTATATCCTCAATCCCGCGCAACACATTATCAACCATGGACAGCAACGCATCTTCCATAGCTCCGGGGTCAGCCCCCAAATACCAAGATTGCGCAGTCAGCACTTGCGAAGCAAAAACTCCCACCTCCTCATCCTCCAATTGATCGGAGAGCAGAGCCTTAACCGCAGCCGGACGCTTGGCCGCGGTCAGATATTTGGTTGACTCGGCGGGTTGAATCATAAAATTCAACAAGTTCCACGACAAATCTTTGTGCGTGCTCTTTTTGGACACAGTCCACGCCCAGTAATTGGCAAAATTCACTGTGGGGTTGCCCTCAATCTGCGGCAAGTTAGCCACACCCAAATTCAATTTAGGCGCTTGCGCTCGGATGACCGGCAAGTGATAGCTGTAGCCAAAGAAAAATGCTGTGCGGCCTTGGATAAACGCTTCCAAAGAATTGGGCATGCGGCTGTTCCAGCTATAAACCTCTTTGGCCGGATTGGCGAAATCCGTATAAAACCCTACAGCCTGAAATGAAGGCGGTTGTTCGCGCACATCGCGCAAGGCCATGGGCAAAAGCTGAAAGGTGGGCTGGCCTACGGCATCGCTCATCTCTGCACCGTTTTGCATCATGAGCGCAGCTATAATATCCGGCGCGCGTTCCACATTGTAAGCTGAACCCAAAGCCGCGCCCGACTGAACGATATTGCCTTGCGAATCTTGCTTGGTGAGTTTGCCCACGGCTGTCTGAAAATCCGCCCAATTATTCGGGATCACGCTCACGCCCGCGGCATTTAACAAATCTTTGTTGGCAAACATGCCGAGCGTATCCACTGACATGGGCACAGCCACAATGCGTTCGGCCAACTCGCGCTTATCCGCCACAGTGGAAACATCCACGGTGCGCACCGTATCGCGTTTGACCGCATCCGGATAATCATTTTTATATTTGCGCAAAGTGATGGAGGGTTGAGTCTCCAAAACATAAATGGTTTCTTTTTTCAGGGTTCCGGTAACTTGTTGCACCGCCACCTTGGTACTCGCGGGCATGGGTTCGACCTTGGGCAGATATTTGGTCACCCAGGTATTGTGAATCAAAAAGATATCCGGCCCGCGATCTTCAGCCATGGCATTCAACAACTCATTTTCATATTCCTCCAAACGCAAACGGCGATAATTGATGGAAACGTACGGATGCAAAGCGCGATAATCACTAAAAATTTTTTGGTACACATCCACATCATCCACCACAGCCCAAACATTCAAGGTTACGCGTTTGGCTGCATCCGTGGCCTCTTGGCTGGGGCCGCGCGTACAACCCTGTCCGGAAATCACGGACAGCAAAATCAAAACTGCGGTTAAAGAAAAAAAACTGCGGTGCTTCATAGCCACTATATTTTAGCACAAAAGACCAAGGTGCGGGTCAGCTGGTGTTTATTGCGTCTTTTTAGTCGGCTCGCTTGCGCAATTGTTTTAAAATTTCTTGAGTTGGTTCGCGCAAATCCGAGCGCTTGAGCGCCTCGCAAATGTTAGCTTTAAGCCAACCGATTTTATTGCCTGTATCAAAATATTCACCGGCCAGTTTCAGCGCATAGATCGGCCGCTTGTTCATCAAAGTGAGCACAGCATCCAACAACACGTGTTCCCCGCCGTGTCCGGCCGGAGTTTTCTCAATGGCCTCAAAAATATCCGGGGTCAAAACATAAGCGCCGATGGCCGCCAAATGCGACGGAGCTTTTTTAGGCCCGGGTTTTTCCACCATGCCTTTTAGCTGATACACGCCGGGTTCAACTTCGGCCGCCGGATCCACAATGCCATAGCGCTTGGTGCCGTCGTCATCCACCTCCACCACTCCCAACACCGGATCGCCGTATTTTTCAAATACATCGATCATTTGTTTAAGACGCGGTTTCTTCCCGGTGAACAATTCATCGCCGAACAACACGGCACAAGGCTCATTGCCGATTAAGTGGCGGCAATTCAAAACCGGCGTGGCGTTGCCATACGGACCTTTTTGGCGCACGTACACAAAATTCGCCAACTTGCCGATGTCGCGCACTTCTTTTAGCTGATCCAGTTTGCCCGTGGCCTGCAACCAAGCTTCCAACTCTTTGTTTTCGTCAAAATGATTTTCCACCGAGTGTTTGGATTGCGAAGTGACTAAAATCACATCTTCAATACCTGATCTTACAGCCTCTTCCACCACATATTGAATGGCCGGCTTATCAATAATGGGCAGCATCTCTTTGGGCATGGCCTTAGTAGCCGGCAAAAATCGCGTGCCATAACCCGCAATCGGAATAATCACTTTACGAATCTTTTGAGACATAAAAATAAAATCTCTAATTACCAATTTTTAATTTCAAGCTTCCATCTTCGAAATTCGATATTCTATCTTCGAAATTCGACCTTCTAACCCCCGATCCTAAAGTAACACACATCCCCGTCCTGAATAATATACTCCTTACCCTCGATCCTGACCAAACCTTTTTCGCGGCAGCCCACTTCGCCGCCGTATTTCACAAAATCTTGCCACTTGGTCACCTCCACGCGGATGAAGGTTTTTTCAAAATCCGTATGAATCACACTGCCGGCTTGCGGCGCCTTGGCGCCGGCGCGCACAGTCCAAGCGCGGGTTTCATCCGGGCCGCTGGTTAAAAATGTAATCAAATCCAAAGCGCGATACGTCTCAACGATCAGGCGATCCAAACCCGAATGCTCCTCGCCCACTGAAGCCAGATATTCTTTTTTATCAGCCTCGGATAAAACCGCCAATTCCGCTTCCATCTTCACGCAAATCCGCACCACCAAACCGGGTAAATTCAAAGTTACCTTCTCTTTCAACTGGCTCTCGCTCACATTCAACACATAAATCATGGGCTTGAGCGTGAGCGGCGAAAGACCCTTGAGAATTTTCAGCTCATCTTCATTCCACTCCAACTCGCGCAATTGTTTGCCCTGTTCCAAAGCGTCCTTGGCGCGTTCCAAAGCCGCCAATTCTTTTTCCAAATCGCGCGTCAAGCCGGATCTGGAATTATTTTTTGCACTGGAAAAACGCTTAGACACAACTTCCAAATCCGCCAGCGCCAATTCAGTGGCAATAGTGTCCGCATCGCGCAAAGGATCAATGCCGCCATCCACATGGATCACGTTTTCATCCTGAAAAGCGCGCACCACTTGAGCGATGGCGTCGCATTCGCGGATGTGCGACAAAAATTTGTTGCCCAAGCCATGCCCCTCGGACGCGCCTTTAACCAAACCAGCGATATCCACAAACTCAACCGTGGTTGGAATAATTTTTTTAGGTTTGGAGATGGCGGCCAGCTGATCCAAGCGTTCATCCGGCACGCGCACTACGCCCACATTCGGATCCACCGTGCAAAACGGAAAATTCTCGCACGCTACGGCCTGTTTGGTGATGGCCGAAAACAGCGTGGACTTCCCCACATTCGGCAAACCCACGATTCCCACTTGCAAAGGCATAATTACATTAGAGGCTACAATTAAATTCAAACCTCGTCAATTATTTTCAGAGATGAATTTTATTGACACCCGGCGCAAAACATGACAAACTGCGCCTCGTCTTTTCACACAGTTGAAAACAAAAATTATCCCGAACTGGTAGAGCGGTAGAGGGCGAGAAGAATTAAAAAAAATCAAGGCACTAAACAAAACTGTCCCGCCAC
>JAGVIJ010000123.1 GCA_020056125.1 bacterium
AACAATCGTCCAAGAAAGCTCCTTGACTATCAAACGCCCAATGAACGCTTCCTTGGGCTTGTGGGATCAGGAGTGGCGCATTGCTAACTTGAATTCTTCTCATTTAATAATGATCTTTCCTTTTTCCGCATCAACGGTCACGGTTGCGCCTTCGGAGATTTTACCTTCGATAATAGCCATGGATAGATCATCCAAAATCAAATCCTGAATCGCGCGCTTGAGCGG
The DNA here is from genome assembly GCA_020056125.1 of bacterium. Classification (GTDB taxonomy): domain Bacteria; phylum Patescibacteriota; class Patescibacteriia; order 2-12-FULL-60-25; family 2-12-FULL-60-25; genus JAHIUG01. The sequence goes on from JAGVIJ010000123.1 coordinate 226, forward strand.
ACGTGCGCCGTATGACGGATTATAACCTTTTTCCGCAATCAATTTTTTCGCCTTATCCGAAAAGCTGACCGTGATACGTTTGGCTTTTAAGCGTTCAGCCACAATCTGCAATTGCAAATCCACAATGCGCGCCAACTGTTTTTTATTCAAGGTTTGGAACATTACAATCTCATCCAAGCGATTCAAAAATTCCGGACGGAAATGATCATGCAGCATGCCCATGACTTTATCTTTGATAGCCTCATCATTGGTTTTATCATTTTCCTCATCTCTAAAACCGATCTCATCTGACTTGGTGCCCCAATCCAAAATCGTGTCCGACCCGATGTTGGACGTCATGATCACAATGGCATTCTTAAACGACACCACGCGGCCTTTGCCGTCAGTCAGGCGGCCGTCATCCAAAACCTGCAACAAATTATTGAACACTTCGGGATGCGCTTTTTCAATCTCATCCAACAGCACCACGGAGTAGGGGCGGCGGCGAATTTTCTCGGTTAATTGTCCGCCCTCTTCATAACCCACATAGCCCGGCGGCGAACCGATCATGCGCGAGACCGAATGTTTTTCCATATATTCAGACATGTCCACGCGCACAATTGAATCCTCATTATCAAACATGACTTCGGCCAAAGCTTTGGCCAATTCAGTTTTGCCCACGCCGGTCGGTCCCAAAAACAAGAACGAACCAATGGGGCGCTTTTCTTCACCGATGCCGGCGCGCGAACGACGCAAAGCATTGGACACAGCTTTAACCGCTTCAGCCTGACCAACCACGCGCTTAGCCAACTCTTGTTCCAGTTTAGAGAGTTTAGCCGCTTCAGACTCCAACATGCGCGAAACCGGAATGCCGGTCCAACGCATAACCACATGCGCCACATCCTCATCAGTCACCGCATCTTTCAACAGGCCGCGTTCGCCCTGCATCTTTTTTAATTGCGCGTCCAACTCTTTCAACTTCTCGGTTTTGACCGGCAATTGTCCGTAGCGGATTTCAGAAACTTTTTCAAAATCTCCACTGCGCTCCGTAATCTCGGCCTGACTTTTTAATTTATCAATCTCTTCTTTAACTCCGCGCATCTGATTCAACACTTCTTTTTCCGCGATCCACGATAATTCCAACTCATGCGCTTTCTCCGACAATTCCGCCAACTTGCGCTCAACTATTTTGAGACGCTCTTTGGATTCCGCATCTTCCTCTTTGGAGCGCGCGCGCTTTTCAATTTCCAAAGTCATGATCTCGCGCTTGAACTTGTCGAGTTTTTCCGGCATGGAATCAATTTGCATGCGCAAAGCCGACGCCGCCTCGTCAATCAAGTCCACGGCCTTGTCCGGCAAAAAACGATCCGTGATATAGCGCGAGGATAAATTAGCCGCAGCCACCAGCGCCGCATCCGTGATGCGCACGCCATGATGCAATTCATATTTATCTTTGATGCCGCGCAAAATCGCCACCGTGTCGTCGAGCGACGGCTCTTTGACATACACCGGTTGAAAATGACGCTCCAGCGCAGAATCCTTTTCAATATACTTTTGATACTCTTTGAGCGTAGTGGCGCCAATCGCACGCAAACCGCCGCGAGCCAAAGCTGGTTTAAGCAAATTGGAAGCGTCCAAAGCTCCGCCCTCGCCCGTAGCGCCCGCGCCCACCAGCGTATGCAATTCATCAATAAACAAAATAAACGCGCCATTGGAATTTTCCACCTCGCGAATCACAGTTTTTAAACGATCTTCAAATTCACCGCGAAATTTGGTTCCGGCGAGCAAGAGACCTAAATCCAGTGAGATGACACGTTTGTCTTTCAAACTTTCCGGCACATCATTAGCCACGATTCTTTGCGCCAAACCTTCAACGATCGCGGTTTTGCCGGTTCCGGCCTCGCCGATAAGCACCGGATTATTTTTGGTGCGGCGCGACAAAACTTGCATGACGCGGCGAATTTCTTCGTCGCGGCCGATGACCGGATCCAATTTTTCCTGGCGCGCCAACTCGGTCAAATCGCGGGAATATTTTTCCAGAGCCTGATATTTTCCTTCGGGCTCCGGCGAATCAACTTTGGTATTGCCGCGCACTTCCTTAAGCGCTTTGAGAATTGAATCCGTGGTTACGCCCTGCTGATTTAACATCTGCGCCGTGGCATCTTGGCCATCCACCAGAGCCAACAATAAATGTTCAGTGGAAATATATTCGTCTTTAAAATAGCGCGCAGCTTTTTCTGCGTTCATAAACGCGCGCACCGTGTCTTGCGATAAATGAATTTGCCCCAGACCGCCGGCCGGAGATAGGGTTTTGGGCAGATGCAAAAGCGCAGCATCAATCTCGCTTTTTAAACTGCGCAAATCAGTTTGCAATTTTTTTAAAATCGAAGGCACCACGCCGCCTTCTTGGTCCAACAGAGCCGAGAGTAGGTGAGCGGTTTCCAGCGCCGGCTGGCCATTTCCCATGGCGATTTGATGCGCCGATTGAATGGCTTCTTGTGATTTTGTAGTAAAATTTTGCGGTAACATAATTTGATTGGCTACCCTAATTTAGCAGTCTCTAATATAGACTGCTAATCAATTTTTGGCAAGCAAGTAGGGGCGTGATTCATCGCGCCCGTTTATTTGCCCATCTAAAACTCCGTTACCGTCGGGCGCTCGATGGTAAACAATTCGTTGTAATCAAAATACTCAACCTCCACCGATCCTTGGTCTGTGCTGGCGCTAATGAACTTGGGCAAACCATCAGCCACGCACACTGATAACTCAATGGCGCTTTCCGGCTCATTGGTGATAGTGGTTTGATATTTCTCGCAAGCGCGCAACAAATCTCGACCATGCGTCACCGTGGCGCCTTTGGGCAATTCTTGTTTAACTGCCGCGCGATCACCATCCACGGCTGATTGGAACGCCTTGGACATGGCAGCTGCTACGGCCGGGGATTGCACCTGCATCCAAATTTTATCCGCCAATTTAACGTAGAGCGCATTGTTTATGCCGATCACTTCACCCGCCTGATCTTCGCCGGAAATTTTTATCACCCCATGAAAACGATCGGGCTTAAGCACATCAATTTGCGCGCTGATCTTCTCTTTATTGTTATCAATGGCGAGCTTGGCGCGAAAACTCTTAACCTCCTGAAAAGCCATAATGGCCGCGTTTAACTCGCGCAAATTTTTATCAGTTTCACTTTCCGTGTCAGTAGCGGTGTGCAGATAAGCCAGGTTGGCTGAATTTTCCGCGGGTTTGGTTTTATCTGCCGTGGAATTTTTGCGGCAACCCGCGCCGAGCAACGATGTAGCCGCAATTAACATTAGAACAATGAAGTATCTCATAATTTTTGCATTTTGAATTTTGCGCTTTGCATTTCCTACCAGTATAGCAAATACGCACGAGATTCGCCGAGTCAGCTGATTCCAGTTGGCTTTATGGCCATTTTCTGATTATACTACGGGCATGTCAGGAACATTATTTATCGTGGCCACGCCCATCGGCAACCTGGCCGACCTCTCGCGCCGCGCCCTGGAAACATTGCAACAGGCTGATGTTATCGTGTGCGAGAACAACCGCGTCTCTTCGGTATTGTTGCGCGCGTATGAAATTAAAAAACCTTTGGTGGGTTTGTTTGAGCACGCCTCAACCGAACGATTGGCTAATCTAACCGAACAGCTTTTGGCCGGAAAAAATTTGGCTTATATTTCCGATGCCGGTACGCCGGGCGTGAGTGATCCGGGCGGCAAGCTGGTGGCCACAGCGCTGGAACAGGGGATTAAAGTTTCGCCCATTCCCGGTCCATCGGCCATGGCCGCAGCCATTTCGATTTGCGGATTTCCCATGCACGAATTTTCTTTTGTGGGTTTTGTGCCTAAAAAGAAAGGCCGCGAAACATTTTTTAAGGAACTGGCCGAGCGTGCATCAGCCTCAATCTTTTATGAATCCAAATACCGCATGGATAAAACTTTGGAGGCGCTAGCCAAACATTTGGCGCCCGAGCGTTTGCTTTTAGTGGCGCGCGAATTAACCAAAATGCATGAGACGCTGTATCGCGGAACCGTGGCGCAAGTCACGGAGCAGATCCACCAAACCAGTTCAAAAGGGGAATTCGTGATCGTTGTAGCGCCGGCGGGCTTCGGCTATACCGTATGAAAAAATACTATATCACCACACCCATCTACTACGTGAACGATGAACCGCACGTGGGGCACGCTTACACCACCACCGTGGCTGATGCTTTGGCGCGCTATCACAGTTTATGCGAGGAAAAAGTATTTTTCAGCGTGGGCGTGGATGAGAACAGCCAAAAAAATGTTCAGGCCATGAAAAGAGTGAAGGAGACTGATTTAACCGCTTATCTGGGGCGCATGTCTCAACTCTGGCAACGCAGTTGGGATGACTTGAATATTGCGTATGATCGTTTTATTCGCACCACGACAGATGAGCATCACCGGGCTGTAGAACGCTTTTGGAACGCGGTTAAAACCAGCGGCGATATTTACGAAGGCTCATACGATGGGCTGTATTGCTTGGGTTGCGAGGCTTTCAAAACTGAAAATGAGCTGGTGGATAAAAAATGCCCGTTGCATCCCAACGCTGAATTGCAACTCATCAAAGAGCGCAATTATTTTTTCCGGGCCTCGGCCTATCGCGAACAATTATTAAACTGGTTGGACAGTCATCCGAATTTTGTTCAACCCGAATCGCGGCGCCATGAAATACGAAATTACATTCAAGATCATTTTGAAGATTTTTCCATTTCGCGCGAAGCTAAAAATTTGGAGACCGGCATTCCGGTGCCCGGCGATCCTGAACAGCGCATTTATGTTTGGTTTGACGCGCTGATCAATTATTTGACCGTGGTGGGATATGGCGCGGATGAGAATGAATTTAAAACTTGGTGGCCCGCAAATTTGCATTTGGTGGGAAAAGATATTATTAAATTTCATTGCGCACTCTGGCCGGCCATGCTCATGAGCGCAGCCAAATCCGATGCGCTATTACGGGATGAAACCGGCGCCGCACTTTTACCCGAGAGTATTTTTGCGCATGGATTTTTTACGGTGCAAGGCCAAAAAATTTCCAAATCCCTGAATAATGCCGTGGATCCGCGCGACTTGATTCCTAAATATGGTTTGGATGCGGTGCGCTATTATCTACTGCGCGAAATTCCTTTTGGCGAAGATGGAGATTTTTCCATCGAGCGCTTGGAAGAGCGTTATGTTCATGATTTGGCTAACACTTTGGGCAACCTGCTCAACCGCGCTGTGGCCATGAGCCGAAAATATTTTAACGGCGCAGTTCCATTGGCATTATCGCATGATCCTGAATTTACTTTTGCGGATGAGTCGGGTGTAACCGCTTTGGCGCGCCGCTTTGATGAACATGTAAAACATAATCGTTTTGATTTGGCGTTGGAGGTGGTTTGGAATGGAAAAGATAAAAATTATGGTCTGTTGCAAGCTAATAAATTTATTGAAGACACTCAACCTTTCAAATTGATCAAAACCGATCCTGAAGCCGTGGCTGTGATTCTTTATTCGCTGTTGGAATATTGTCGCGTGGTGGCTTGGTTGATTCAACCGGTCATGCCGCAAACCTCTTTGCAAATCATCGAGCAACTCGGTCAAAATGTTGAAGTGGAACAAAAGAAAAAATTAAGCGACTTAATCGCGTGGGGCGGGCTCAAACCCGGCGCCGCTCTGCCTGAACCAAAAATTCTTTTTAATAAATTAATCTAATTGTTATGCTCATTCTTGAAATCATCTTAGCGCTTCTGTTGCTCGGCTTTGCCTCGTCCCGCTGCAAAGACGGATTAATTTTTACGCTGGGTCGGCTCATTGCCGTAGCCGCGGGTTTTATCGTGGCTAAACTTTGGTTTGCCAATGTCCAATTTATTTTCGCCTGGGTTCTACCAGCTAATTGGGCCGGACTCGCGGCGTTTATCGCAATTTTCGGCGCAGTGGATCGCGCAGTTCTCTTCATCTACGGCTTTATTGAAAGCGTTTTGAATATCATCGCGGGCCTGCCTCTGATCAAAACACTTAACAAGTGGTTGGGCGCAATCCTGGGTTTGGTGGAAGGCGCCATTGTTTTGGGCGCGCTCTCCTGGGTCATGGTGAATTTTAATTTGTGGCCCAAAATCACTCCGCTATTATTGCAATCTCAAGTGCTCAAATATGTAAACCAAGCCATGGAATTTGTTTTTAGTTTTGTTTTCTAACATGCCAAAATTAATTGACACGCACAGTCACTTGCATTTCCCGCGTTTTGATGAGGCGCGGACGCAGGCTTTGGAGCGCATGCAACGAGAAGATATTTGGACCATCACCGTATCCACCACCATGAAAAATGGCCCGGGCGCAGTGGAACTGGCGGATTCATCAGATTTGGTTTGGGCATCCCTGGGCTATCACCCTTATCATTTTACCAATGCGCGCGAAGAACCGGACGAAGGAGCGCCCGGAGAATATTCCATTGCCGAGATTGAGCGCCTGGCGCGTTCGTCCAAGCGCGTGGTGGCCATAGGGGAGACGGGTATTGATTTTCATCACGTGGATAAAAAATGGACGCTGGAGCAAGCGCTTAAACTTCAAAAAGATCCGTTCGTAGAACAAATCAAGTTAGCTGAAAAGCTAAACTTGGCCGTGATTATCCACTGCCGCGACGCATTTCCGCAATTGATTGAGGCCATCCAGGAATTGAAAGCCGCGTGCACAAAAATTCGCGGTGTGGTGCATTGCTTTGGTGAAAGTTGGGAAGTGGCTAAACCGCTTTTGGATTTGGGATTGCTCATTTCATTTACCGGCACCATCACTTTTCCGGTGCGTAAAAAAGATGACCCGGAGCGCCACGTGCATCGAGTTGTGGAAAAAATGCCGCTCGAACGGATTATGATTGAGACTGATGCGCCGTGGCTGGCGCCCGAGGCTCATCGCGGGGAGCGCAACGAACCTGTGTTTGTGGAGGAGGTGGCTAAAAAAATCGCGGAACTGCGCGGCTTAACATTCGACCAAGTCGCCAAACAAACCACCCAAACCGCCCGAGAATTTTTTAGGATTTAATTTACCTACATATGCCTTATTTAAAATTTATATCTGACGAAAACTTAGTTAAATCTGTTAATAAGGTGGTTGGTATTATTGAAAGAGCCGAGCATGATGCGGATGCTAAACTATATAAAAATGTAGTTGACCCCTTTTCCGCTTTATTCCACGGAATTACACACTCCATATCGTGCAAAGAATGGCTCATGCAAGAAAGAGCGAGGCAGACTCAAAAAACCATGCAAAATGCAATCGGCGATTTCCATCAAGAGATACTAGGATCAGTGGATGGTTGGAAAAATCTGGGAATGGGCGGGGGACTGGATGTCATAAACCCAAAGCAAAAAATCATTGCCGAAGTAAAAAATAAATTCAACACGACAAAAGGCAACCATAAAATTGAAATATATGACGCGATCAAAATGACCTTAAAACAGAATGCGCATAAAAATTTTACGGGTTATTTTGTGGAAATTATTCCTCAAGGACAACGCGCGTATAATAAACCGTTCACACCGCCAGATAATAAAACCGGAAAAAGACGACCCCTGAATGAAAAAATTCGAGTGATCGACGGGATTAGCTTCTATGCCTTGGTAACAGGCCGACGATCTGCCTTGCAGGAATTATTTGAAGTTCTGCCCCGTGTCATAGCAGAAAACCATAAATATAATTTAGATAAAATTGAAATCGCCCAATATTTTGAACTATTCAAGAGGGCTTTTTCCACAGAGTAACCTTTGCCTATGCAATGGTTATGGTATACTTAATGGTAGGTTATCCTCCTATCATTTTATGCAAACAAAAAATACTTTTATCAGTGCCAGCGAGGCGGCAAAAACTCTCGATATTTCAATAGATACAATCAGACGGTGGGACAAAAAAGGTCTCATCAAGGCCTTTCGCGACAATAGAAATGCTCGCATGTTCAGTATAGATGAAATAAAACGAGCGCTAAATCAAACTCGTGGCCATAAAAAAAATACTTTTAAAGTATTGAAAAACAAGAAGACTCCTAAATATACGGCGATTGAATTGTTTGCCGGCGCCGGAGGTACTGCCCTGGGTATGGAATATGCCGGTATTAAACATGAGTTGTTAAACGAGTTCGATAAAATAGCGTGTGATACGCTAAAAAAGAACAGACCCCGATGGAATATTGTTGAAGGCGACGTTAGGGATCTTAAATTCACCGAAGGGCAGGCTGATATTGTCCAAGGGGGATTCCCTTGCCAAGCCTTTTCCTGCGCTGGCAATAAACGCGGCTTTGAAGATATACGAGGAACGCTTTTTTTTGAGTTTGCGCGATGCGTCAAGGAAGTCAGACCAAAAATTGCGGT
>JAGVIJ010000109.1 GCA_020056125.1 bacterium
GCGCCGAGCGCCGCGCCGAGCGCGACCCCCAGCGCGGCACCCAGTGCCACGCCGGTGGCCGAGCCAGCCAAGTCCCCGGACGGAATCGTTCCGTCCGTAGACGAGACCAAGAACAACCCGTACGCCCTGGACAGTAAGCTGTGCAGGGACTTCCAGAAGCAAGCCGGAGACTGCACGCCCCCGCCGCCCAAGCCCAAGCCGCAGGTGCCCCTCAAGGTCGTCTGTGGTGAGGGCACCACGGGCGAGAACAACAAGAAGACCGGCCGGTGCGAGTGCATCGAAGGTCTCGTCATGGTTCCGGGTCTGGTGCTCGGCAACAAGCGCACGGACAAGTGCGTGCCGGGCGTGCAGGTGCTGATCGGGTTGCAGAAGCAGCTCGAGGAGCTCCGGAAGGCCAAGGCCGATGCCGAGAGCGTCTACGACAAGGACGCGATCGACGCCAAGGTGGCAGAGATCAACCGCCAGGTCGCCGCTCACCTCGCGGGCAAGGCGAGTATCGAGAGCCTGGGTCAGTTGCTCGGGGATATCCTCGGCCTCATGATCCGGGTGACCAAGGTCGAGCAGGGCATCGAGGGTATCAAGAGTGAGCTTCAGGAGAAGTCGCTCGAGTTCGTGGCCGGACTGGGTCTGGGTCTGGGTCTACCGCGCGTGCCCGTGGGCAAGACCCTGGACGGCTACGGCACCATCGGTGTCGCGGCGCAGTTCAGCAACTCGGTGGGAGTGCTGGCCTTGGCCGACATGGGCTTCACGAACCACGACAGCGTGGGAACCGATGCCCAGGCCGGTCTGCGAGTCGGGCCGTTCTACGGCTTCGACAAGGTCGGCAACCACCGGCTCGCCCTCATGGTGGCCATGTCTCAGGAGTGGGACCCGACCGAGACGGATGCGGATCGCCGCTTCCCGGGGTTCAAGGTCGGACCCGAGGTGCGGTACATGGGGTGTCCGCTGACGTTCCTGTGCCTCAGCCCGTACGTGGGCGTGGGGTTCGGAGCGGCCAGCGGCGTGGACGTCAAGTCTGGCGACCTGTTCTACAAGGACCTGGTCGTGACCCCGGGCCTCGGAGTGGATCTGCTGTTCAGGGCAGGCCGCTACGAGTTCTGACCGCGACCCACAAGGGCTCCCCTGGCAGTTCGGTAAAACGAATTGTCGGGGGAGCCACCTCGCTCTTTTCCTGGGGCAGGCATCCGCCTTCGCCAAGGCTATGGCGGGCAGGCCAGGTCAGCCCCTACAACATCTTGCGGGCGGACACACTGGTCCGCCCCTACGTCTTTCTACCCCCCGTACTGAACGCTAGTTCCAGTACGGGGTCCCACGCGAGTTGATCCTAATTCAAGGATTGCCTCACGTGGGACGCTTGAAAGGTCCTGTTTGTCCGAGCGGTTTCGGACAGACTTCAACAACCCCGCTCGTCTAGGCGGGTTCGCGAGACGGAATCCGCCACAGGGCGGGAAGGGAGACACCATGAACAAGATGTTCATCGCTCTGTTCGTTTGCATCAGCATCATCGGCTTCGGCTGCGCCGGTGACCCCCGGGGTCACGAGGACGATCGGGCGGCCCCGACGGGTGTCGGGGGCGCGGGCGGCGAGAAGGCCGAGACCTGCGTGGGGAAGTTCGTCGGCGCCGAGTGCGGCACCAACTGCTCGCCCGAGTGCGACGGCAAGTTGGTCTGCATCCTCGGCGCGCTGGAGCCGGCCGAGGACGCCAAGGGGCTGTGCGAGGACACCGCGTCCAGCACCAGCTCCAGCGGCAGCACCAGCTCGAGCAGCGGCTCGTCGAGCAGCTCGGGCGAGAGCTCGACCAGCACCAGCAGCAGCGGCGGCAGCAACGGCAAGGCGTGCCAGGGCTACTTCGAGTGGGTCCCGACCAGCTGGACCCCGGCGGAGAGCGCCAACGTGTACACCATGGGTTCCGCCGGCAAGGACGCCAACGGGAACGTCGTGGGTTCCTGGAGCGCTCCCGGCATCTGTCAGATGTCGAAGGACGGCACCAAGCGGTACTGCACCGTGGGCCTGCTGGACAAGGCCGTGGTCACGTTCCAGATCAGGCTGGACAACCCCGGTTCCGCCACGAAATTCAGCTGGGGCTTCGACCAGGGCAACTGGCCGGGCGGCGGAAACGGCAAGGACGTGGGCACCACCACGGTGAAGGTCGCCGGTAACACGGTGGCCTACACCAAGGTGGAGAGCGATCCCTCGGACGGCCTGGCCGAGACCAAGAACGGCCAGTTCACCGTGAACTGCCCGTAGCCCCCATCTCGTCTCGACTCCCCATGTCGAGGCAATTAACCTCCGCACCTTCAACATCTAACCCGTGAGGCCCGTGCCTCACGCTGGACTAGTCAGTCCACAAACCGGCGTCTGCGCAGTTCACTCGAACTCGCAGATGACCGGTTTTTTTTGTTATCAAACCATCAAATAATCCTCGTAGGGGTAGGCCTTGTGCCTACCCGAATATTTGATCGGGCGCCCACCCCGTCATCCGACGGGGCAGGCATGGGGCGCCCCTACAATCGGCGGGTTTGTTTCGGGCGCACGCCCGGATAAATTTTCATGATCAAATTCCCATTTCAACGGATTTTCCAAAACGTATTTTTGTATTTTTTCTAAATCATTGTCATCTCTAATGATGTGTTCGTAATAATTGCGTTGCCATAATTTGGTATTTAAAATTATGGTTTGATTATTTTTTAACATTCGAAAATATTCGACACTGGTAATGGATTTAAACGCGCCAACAACATCACCCAACGTAGGGGTAGGCCTTGTGCCTACCCGAATATTTGATCGGGCGCCCACAAGGGGCGCCCCTACGATTGGTTGGTTTGTTCGGGCACCCACAAGGGGCGCCCCTACGAGGGGCAGGGCTTGTCCCTGCCCGAACATATCGGGCGCCCCAACGATTGGTTGATTGATGATTGGGATGATCCATAAAATTCCATGGAAATGGTTGGGTAGGATGGCATAAACATCTAATTCCACGGATTCAAAATGGTTTGGTATCTCTAACCATGTATTTTTAATCATCTCTCCAACCTCATTCAATCTCATCTCCCCATCCTCAATCTCGCCGAACATACATTTCTTTTGATGCACGCAAATCGTCACGAAATACGCACCGTGGGTGGAATAATCAAACAACGGCAAGCGGATGGAACGGCGGCTGGGTTGTGGTGTGTCCATGTATATACCGCTGGCATGTTTTTATAGCCCTGTCAATTGTGGATAACCCGAGGCGATGGGTTGTTTAGGGCACGGCATCCTCCTTCGCCAAGGCTGCGGCGGACAAGTGCCGTGCCCCTACGAAATTTATCTTCGTGGCGGTTCGGTCTAGCGGGCTTGACAAAAATCCAAAAATTTGGTTATATCTTGATGATTCCACAAGCCCCGTCAAAAGCTGGGCTAGGGAGTTTGCACCATCAACCACAAGGAGAAACGGCAATGTTGAGAGCACTGTTTGCTTTCCTCATGTTCGTGGCCGTCTCGGCATGCGCCGGGACTTCGTTCGCTCAAGCTGCCGCGACCGTTCCGGTCGTGGCTGCCGAGCCCAACAAGATGCCGGACAGCCTGGGCTGTCTGACCAAGTGCGCGGCGCAGGGAGTGTTCTGCGCCGGCGACGTGGCCATGCCCACGGCGTGCGAAAGCATTGCCGAATGCAAGGACACGCACATCTTCAAGGATGCGCTCGTCGCGTTCTGCACCGCGTGCAGCACGGGCGAGTCGTCCTGCACCGACGCACTGCCGCCCATCACGGTCAAGCCGCAACCCGCGGCCAAGCCCGTGGAGGGTGGCATCCAGAAGGCCGGTCGCATCAAGCGGCTGACCACGGAGTACATGTGCTCCATGTCCGGCGGAGTCATGCTCGAAGTCTTCGTGGGGTTCGACCCCAAGAAGCAAGAGGTGGCTCTGCGTCAGGAGTGCCGGAAGTCCGGACCGTTCCTGGACGTGGTGCTCCAGAGGGCCGCGGACAAGTTGCCCGAGAGACCGTCTGCCGTGAAGGCGGTGCCCAAGCCCGAGGAGGCCAAGCTCAAGTCCGATTACGAGGACGAGCCCGCGGTGGCCACTCCTCCGGGACCCAACCCCAATGACTGGGAGCGAGCCCAGCCCAACGTGTTCGGTCCGGACCAGGGCGATGCTCTGGCCAATCTGAACAAGGCACAGGAGGAGCAGGCCGCAGCGCAGCAGGCGCAGGCCAAGGCGCTCGCGGAGCTGAACACCAAGGTGGCGCTCGAGCCCAGCGGGTTCGGGTTGCAGTTCAACGCCGCGGCCGGCATCCACGTATTGCGGCCGTACGGCCAGAAGTTGTTCACGGTGGGCGGCGAGCTCTTGCTCATGCCTGCTCTGACCGACACCTGGCGCTTGGCGCTGGGTCTGGGCGGAGCCTACGCCGGCCAGGACAACGACGACGACCACATGGGCATGGTCGCGCCCTACATCGGTTTGGAGAAGCGGTTCCAGAACGACGTGGTCTACCTGGGCTTCGGCGCTCTGGCCGAGGTGAGGATGGATGACACGGGTCGGGCGGAGTTCGGCTCGTACGGAGCTCAACTCAAGCCGCAGTTCTGCTTCGGACAGACCAGTAAGGCCTGTCTGAACGTGAACGTGGCGCTCATGGCCACGCACTTCTACGGCCAGAAGACCGACGTGATCTTCTGGGACGTGGACGCGGTGTTCGGCGCCGGAATCGGCGGCCGCTTCGGTCGGTAGCTACGTGCCCCCGATAGCTATCGGGGCTACTTGCGCGCATTTTTCCCTACGGAGAGTGCGCGTTTTTTTTTACTCGTCCGACTTTGGTCTTTAGAAAAAAACTCCCCCTTGGGTCAAGGGGGAGCACGAGGGGGTTAGCCTAAATAATTTTAAAGCGTGGGTTCTAACCCCTCCAGCCTCCCCTTAATCTAAGGGGAGGAAAATAGATAGTGCATTGATAATAAAATTCTGTGCTAAGATATTTTCCATGTTAAAACATATTCTAGGACAGGGGATTGTGGGCCACGCCGTGATCATTCGCTTGTTGGAATCTTGGCTGGACAATCCAGCGCCCGGTTATTTATTTCACGGACCCGCGCATTTGGGTAAGTCCACCTTGGCCGAGCGATTTGTTTCCAAGTTGCTGACTGCCGGTGATCAATTGCAGACTCATCCGGATTTAATTTTACTGAAACCTGAAGAAGGCAAAACCATCATTGCCGTGGACGCGGTGCGCGAAGCTCGCAGGCGTTTGTATTCCAAGCCCTTTGTAGCTTTGCGCCAGGTAATGTTTGTGCCGTGCGCTGAAGCATTGAACACCGAGGGGCTGAATGCTTTGCTCAAAGTTTTAGAAGAGCCGCCGGCCGCCGCAGTGTTTGTTTTAGTGGCGGAGAATCCCGAACATCTGCCGGCCACAGTGCGCAGTCGGCTGATGCAAATTGGATTTAATCCGGTGAGTCAAGTGGAGTTAGTGGTTGGCTTGGAAGCGCGCGGATTGTCTTCGGAACAAGCTTTGGAACGAGCTAAGCAGAGCCGCGGCCGTCCGGGATTAGCCATGGAGGCGTTTGAAACTTCGGCCGGTGCGCTGTGGATGAAACGCTTTATTGGCGCTTCAAATTTAGGCCAGCGTTTGGCCATGATTGAAGAATTGGTTGTGGATTGTGAAAGCGCTGAAGATGCAAATCAGGCGTGGCGCCAAATGCTAGATCAGGCCGGCACAGCCGCGCATAATCACTTTCAACCTAAACCGGAGTGGGCATTAGTCGCAGGTCAGGGTATAATAACCGCTAGGCAATTAGTGGGAGGTCCGCTTTCCCCGCGCTTGGCGTTGGAAGCCGCGGCCGTGCGCTTGGAAAGCGATCAGCCTCTGGCTAATCTTTTTCCCACGCAACTCGCGCCCGCAGTGCCTAGAATTTTTCTTTAAATTTCATCGTTCAAATTTTCATTTAATTTCAAATATGAATTATCGTACTTTTGTCCGTTGCGTTCTTCCTCTAGTCGCGCTTTGTCTCATGGGTCAAGGCTGTTTGGGCGGCACTAAAACCGCCGCGAGTCCGGATGGCGGAGTGTTCAAAACCGCGACCCGCGCCGAGAGTTGGACGCAAAAACCAGCTTTTATCAGCGGAGCCAAAATATCGGCCGAGGCTGGCAAAATCACGGTTAACTCCATGGCGTTTGATCCGCAGGATGAAAAGGTGATCTATCTGGCCACAGCTGAACACGGCTTGGTTTATTCTTTTGATGCCGGAGATTCTTGGCGTAAGGCCGATACTCTCAAGATAGCGCGCGTGCAAACCGTGGCTGTTGATCCCAAAAATAAATGCGTGGTTTATGCCACGGCCGCCAATAAGGTTTATAAAACTGAAAATTGCATGCGCGACTGGAGGGATGTCTTCTTTGATCCGCGCACTGAAAAAGTTTTTACTCAATTGCTGGTGGATTGGTTTAATCCGACCGTGTTGTATGCGGGCACATCCGAGGGAGATGTTTTCAAGTCCACGGATGCGGGTCGCTCCTGGCGCGTGATTAAACGCGTGGAGGGCGCGGTCATCACTTCTCTGGCTTTGGATCCGCGCGATTCGCGCATTCTTTATGCGGGCACCAATGGTTCGGGAATTTTTAAAACTTTAGATGGCGGCGCCACTTGGTTGCAGGTTAAAAAACAGTTGGGCGAGGAATTCCGCGATGCGCGCCGCGTTACTCAAGCGGTGGTTGATCCGCAAATCGCGAATTTGATTTATTTGGTTTCAAAATACGGCGTGATCAAATCGCCGGATCAAGGGGAAACTTGGCAGGCCATGTCATTGCCCATAGCGCCCGGAGCGGCTGAAGTTACGTATTTAGCTATTGATCGCAAAGATAATAAAAAATTATTTTTAATCGGTCCGGATGCTTTCCTCTTGTCCGTGGACGGGGGAGCGAGTTGGACTTCCAAAAGATTGCCCACCACGCGCGCCGGTTCGGTTTTGCTCATCAGTCCGGCGGATAGCAATTTAATTTATCTGGGCACCAAGCCGCAGGTAACAAAATAAACGGTTCGGTTTGACGAAATTGCTGAAAAATGGCAAAATTCTTTTTGATATGTCCAATTTGATTGATCAAGCCAAGCCGGAATTTGAGAAAGCGCTGGAACATTTTGAAAAGGAGTTAAAGGCTCTGCGCACCGGCCGCGCGCATGCGGCTATGGTGGAAGAGATCCCGGTGGTGGCTTATGACTCAACCATGGCGCTCAAGGGTGTGGCCTCCATTGCCATTCCCGACGCCAAAACCATTCAGATCGAACCGTGGGACAAAAATTTAGTGAAAGATATTGAAAAGGCTTTGCAGTCTTCCAACCTGGGTATTACGCCGAACGTCATGGGCGCCACCATCCGTTTGAATCTGCCGGCCATGACCGAGGAGAACCGCAAGGAGTTTGTGCGTCTGGCGCGGCAAAAAACCGAACACGCCAGAGTTAGCGTGCGCGCGGTGCGCGAAGCGGTGCGCGAAAAAATCCAAGCGCAAGAAAAAGCCAAGGCTATCGCCGAGGATGAAAAATTCCGTTTGCAAGAACAGCTCGACAAAGTGGTGGGGGAGTTTAACGAGCGAATTGAAAAGCTGGCCAAAGAGAAGGAGCAAGAGATCATGACCATATAAAATTAAAAATGCAAAATCCAAAAAGCAAAATTTTCATTTCATTAACCTTAAACAAATTTTATGGCCATCACTCCGGATAAAAAAATGGACGTCTTGGTTTCCCTATGCAAGCGCCGCGGATTTATTTTTCCGGGTTCGGAAATTTATGGCGGTTTTGCAAATTCTTGGGATTACGGCCCGTACGGCGTGGAGCTGAAAAATAATATCCGCAATGCTTGGTGGAATCTTTTTGTGCGCGGACGGGATGACGTGGTGGGCGTGGATACGCCAATTATCATGAACCCCAAAGCATGGGAAGCGTCCGGCCATATCAAAACTTTTACCGATCCCCTGGTGGATTGTCAAAAATGCAAAAAGCGTTTTCGCGCCGATCAATTATCGGGAATCGTTTGTCCGGAGTGCGGCGGCAAATTAACTGCGGCGCGCCAATTCAACCTGATGTTTAAAACTTATGTGGGCGTGACCGAGGATGCGTCAGCCCTGGCTTATCTGCGTCCCGAAACAGCGGGTGGCATGTTTGTGGCGTGGAAGAACGTGCGCGATTCAATGCGCAAGCGTTTGCCTTTTGGCGTGGCGCAAGTTGGCAAAGCGTTTAGGAACGAAATTACGCCGGGCAATTTCATCTTTCGCACGCGCGAGTTTGAGCAGATGGAAATTGAATATTTCGTAGCTCCAGAAAATGCTCCGGCGGCTTTTGAGGCTTGGCTCGACGCCATGAAGGTTTGGGTGACTGATGTTTTAAAATTAGATCCAGCGCACGTGGTGTATCACGAAATTTCGGAGGGCGACCGCGCGTTTTATTCGGCGCGCACCATTGATATTGAATACGCTTATCCATTCGGCACGAGCGAGCTGTACGGTTTGGCTAATCGCACGGATCATGATTTGTCGCGCCATCAAGAAGCCACGGGTCAGGATTTGCGCTGGCTGGATCCGGAGAGCGGCAAAAAAATTCTGCCCTACGTGATTGAGCCGTCTTGGGGTTTGGATCGCAGCGTGCTTGCGGTTTTACTTGAACATTTGGATATTGATGAAGCCCCGACCACGGAAAAAGGGGAAAAGGAAGATCGCTGTGTTTTGCGCTTGCCCCCGTCTTTGGCGCCGGTTAAAGCCGCGGTTTTGCCTTTGATGAAAAAAGAAAAGTTGGTTGATTGCGCCAAGGATTTAGTGCAGCAGATCAGACGGCAGGGAATTGCGGTTGAATATGATGAGTCAGCCTCCATCGGCAAGCGCTATCGCCGTCAAGATGAAATCGGCACGCCATGGTGTTTGACTATTGATCACGATTCTTTAGAAGATAAAAAAGTTACAGTGCGCGATCGCGACAGCATGGCGCAGGAGCGCATTTTAATCGCCGATGTCCCGGCCTGGCTGACAGAACACTTGGTCCAAAAGCCCTAATCTCGAATTTCGAATATCGAATGTCGAATTTCGACATTCCATATTCGAACTTCTGCCAATTATGATTTATCCCCTGCCGCGCAAATTAAAAAATGGCATGACTGCCATTTTAGTGCCGCAAAAAGGCGCGACCTCAATGACCATTTTTGTCATGATCAAAGTGGGTTCGCGCTATGAGGCGCGCAATATCAACGGCGCTTCGCATTTTATCGAACACTTAATGTTCAAAGGCACCAAGCGGCGCCCGACCACGCAAATTTTAACCAGTACCATTGATCGTTATGGCGCGGAATACAATGCTTTTACGGGCAAGGATCTAACCGCGTATTACATCAAAATCGATGCGTGCCAAACCGCCCTAGCCATTGATCTTTTGCATGACATGCTATCCGATTCATTGTTCGACATCAAAGAGATTAATCGCGAGCGCGGCGTGATTGTGGAAGAGATTAATATGTATGAGGATAATCCGGGCATGCATCTGGGAGATTTGTTGGAGGAGGCGCTCTTCCCCAAATCAACTTTGGGTTGGAACATTGCCGGGCCGCGCGAAGTGGTGCGCCAAGTGACGCGCGAACAATTAATCAATTATCGCGATGCTTATTATGCGCCACAGCGCATGACCGTGGTCTTGGCCGGTAAAATCATGCCCGGCACCATGGCATTGTTGCAAAAAACTTTTGGCGCGGTCAAACCCAGATTGGTGGGTGCGGATTATGATTTTTCGCCGTTTAATCCGCCGCCGCAGCTGGACGAACCGGTGATCATTCAAAATAAAAAAACCGAACAGGTCCAATTAGGTTTGGCGTTTCATGGGTTGAAGTTTAAGCATCAAGATTTACCGGCCGCAACTCTGCTCTCCACGATTTTGGGCGGCAGCATGTCTTCACGCTTGTTTATCAACATCCGTGAGCGGCGCGGGTTGTGTTATTCCATTCATGCATCGCACGAAGCCTTGGAAGATACGGGTATGTTTTCCATCACGGCCGGGCTTGACAAAAGCCGCCTATCTGAGGCAGTCTTAGCTATATTGACCGAGCTAAAGCACGCTGTTCGTTCAGAAGTCACTCGCGAGGAGCTGTGCCGCGCCAAAGATCATCTGCACGGCCACACTATGTTGGCTTTTGAGAATTCAGCGGTGCAAGCCGAGTGGTATGGCCGGCAATGGACCTTCTTAAAAGAACTGCAAATGCCCGAGGACAAGATGAAGCTGGTTGAACGAGTAACCGCCAAACAAATCCAGCGCGTAGCCAAAGCAATTCTGCAATCCAAACATTTGGCCGCAGCCGTGATCGGACCTTTTACGAAAAATGCCATTACTCGATTAATTTCCCGCGTTCGGTTTTAATTTCCGTTATATGAAAAAGTTAATCATTGCCAACTGGAAAATGTACTACGGCCCGATTAAGGCCGGTGCCTGGATCCGCGCATTTCGCCGCGAACGTTTGCCCAAGGAGTTGGACATCGCCGTGGCCGCGCCGTTTGTTTCACTGGCCGCTGTTCGCTCCTCGCTGGGTCGCGCATCTACGCCGGCCATTGCAGCGCAAAACGTTTTCTGGGCGCGCGAAGGAGCTTTTACCGGTGAAGTCTCGCCGGACATGTTGTTGGAATTTGACACTACTTATTGTTTGGTGGGACACAGCGAACGCCGCACTCATTTGGGAGAAACCGATAAGATGGTGGCAAAAAAAGCCAAGGCTTTGCAAGCCGCCGGGATTTCTCCGGTCATCTGCGTAGGCGAAACCGCGGCAGAGCGCAAACGCGGTGATGCAACCAAAGTGGTGCGCGGCCAAGTGCGCGAAGCTATGGAAGGTTTAAAGGTAGATGGACGCGCGCCATTTGTCATCGCTTATGAACCGATTTGGTCTATCGGAACAGGCCAGCCCTGTTCTGCGCGGCAGGCTAAAGAGATGCATGATGTTATTCACGAAGTGATTTTTAAAAAATTCAAAGTTAAATGCGGAGAGGTTCGCGTCATCTATGGCGGTTCGGTGGAGCCTCGCAATATTTCGGAATATCTCAATACAGTGGGTATTGACGGAGCTTTGGTGGGTGGAGCGTCGCTTGACCCGCGCAGTTTTGGGCTCTTGTGCCGTTCAGCGGCGCCGGCGTAATCGTTTTGAGCGACTACGGAGGGATCAAACATTTTGAGATATGATTTATTGGTTTGTTATTCCTTTGATACTCATCTCCGTAGGAGCGATTTTTAGCATTGTCCGACGGCACTGGAAAGAAATTCGTTTATTAAATCCGGAATCCATCAAAGAGGAACGCATGCGCAAAGCGCGCGGCCAAATTATTGAGCGGCGCTTTCAGCGCATTAAGGCTGATCAGCTCACGCCATTGAAAATTTTGGCGCACCGCTCGATTTTTGCGGGCAAAAAACAATTTCACGCCGCGTATTTAAAGTTATTGCAGATCAACTCTTTTTATAAACAGATCCAGACGCCGCTGGCTAATATCGCGCCTTCCAAACAAGAGCGTCTTAAGGTTTTACTGGATGAGGCGCGGTCTTTGGCGCGCGATCTCAAATGGGCTGACGCGGAGCGCAGATTTTTGGAAGTGTTGGGTTTGGATGGCCGGAATGCCGAAGCATACAAAGGCTTGGCGTTGATTTATGTGAAGCAAAAGTTGTACGACCAGGCGCAGGAAACTTTTAATTTTTTGGTGAAGAGTAAAAGGGCGGATGATGTGTGTTTCGCCGGATTGGCGGAAATCGCCGAGGCGAAAAATGATTTAGCAAATGCCGAAATTATGTACAGCCGAGCCTTGGAAGCGCGGCCTAAGATGGCGCATTGGCATGCTGAACTGGCTGAATTCTATCTGCGCCACGGCAATGCGGGGCAGGCGTGGCCCTTAGCCAAAAAGGCCGCAGAATTTGAGCCGCGTTCGGCCAAGTACATGGAGTTGTCGCTCGAGGCCGCGTTGCGCGCCGGCAAGCGCGATGAGGCGCGCCGCCGCTATGATAAATTCCGTTTGCTCTCCGAGGATAAGGTTAAATTGCAAGCGCTCAAGGAGCGGATCGATGAGCTGACAAAAATTCAAAATCCAGCGGTTTAAATTTGAACCCAAACAAAAAAGCGAAGCCGAGCTTCGTTTTTTTAATTTACCTGGTCGAGCCTTAGCTCGATGGTGGGTGGGCAAGGATTCGAACCTTGGAAGGCGTAAGCCAACAGATTTACAGTCTGTCCCGTTTGACCGCTTCGGTACCCACCC
>JAGVIJ010000043.1 GCA_020056125.1 bacterium
CCTGAATGCAGATCAGCATGAAACACGCCGTCGACTGTAATTTGTTCGATTAAATCTATGGCCAACTGCGCTCGCAAGGCCTCGGTGGGAATATCTTTATAGTCTGTCCGAACGAAACCCGCGCGCTCTTGATAAATGTTGTTGATTTTTTGTTCCAAATCAAGTTTGCGGGCTTGTTGTTTGGCTGCGCCCAGCGGCTCACGCGCCAATTTTTGGTACTCCTCCGCTTCAGCCAGATTCAAACCGGGCACGTATTCATCAATGAGCAATTGTAGATTGGCCACGCGGCTCTCGCCTCGGCGCAGTAAAAAGGCGATATCAGGGACATCGAGCCGGATAGTTTCAGTCGGCAGAACGACACTGGCCTTGCGTTCGTAGAGGCGCTGATCAACATCATGTTGTGCCGCACCCTCAAATCCAAAGTCAAATTCCTTGGTGCAAGCATCAACCACTTCTTTGAGTAGAAATTTTGGAACCTTGGCGCCGGCTTCGCTTAAAGCATCCATAACTTTTTCCAACACCTTGATATCTTCCTGAAAATTTTTGTCGATGGTGGGACGCGGAACTTTGACTACGACCGCTCTCCTCTCCGTGGTCCAAGCTTTATGAGCTTGTTTAATGGAAGCGCTGCCCAGACACTCGCCTACCTCTGATATCTGGAACGGCGCTTGAGCGGTTGGCTTCCCTTCCATCAAACCTGCGGTGCGCAGATAAGTAAAGACTCCGTATTTGGCGAATGGCGCAGCTTGATCGCGCAGCGATGAAAGCTCGGCTTTGACCTCGTCGCTCACCAAACCCCTCTGTTCAGATAAGACCTGTCCGGCCTTAATGCCCACCACGCCGACTTGTTCCAAAAATAATCTGATGGTCTGCGCCGCGGTCAGTTTTTCTTTTTTTAAACGCAGCTCCTGCATTTTTTTAGTGATGGCCTGGAACAGTTCAACGCGGCGCGGAGTGGAATAGTGTTTAAAAACTTCGAAAAATATGATTTTTAACGTGGATTCCATGGCCTCGTCCCCCTTGTCTTCTTTGAGCAGGGTTTGAAAGTTATTTTTATAAAATGATTCTAAAAATGAGTCGAAAATTTCACGTTGCCAGGGAAGGGAATTATCGTTGATTTCAAAGATTCCGTTCTCTCCCATCAGGGCGTTGTAGAGTACGGCTTTTCGTTCCGCGTGGCTCATCATCCAAAAGACTTCTTTTTCTTCGTCGGCATTTATTTTGAAGCGCTCTCCCTCCAAGAATCGGTCATCCGGAAGTTCCCCGCCAAAAATCCAGCCCAAAATTTTAGCGCGGCTGTTACGATCTTGGAAAACTGCCAGATAATTTTTTACGGCTTCCACGGGCGCAAACACGGTCTTCTCGCCTTTTGCCTCTTCAACCTGTGGGCGTCTGACCAGATAGCTATAAGTAGCTTCTTCCACCTGGCGCACATGTTCCGGAGTGGTTGCGAAATCCAATGCGAAACGTTCCAGTAATTCATCTCGATTATAACTAGCCAGAGTAAAAGTTTGAGTAATGCGCCGCAAGACCGTGTCAAAAGCCTTGTCCCGCGCAGCGCGCTCTTCTGTTTGCGAGGGGGTTGCACCCGTAGGCAAAGTATCTTGATAAGTTGTGTTATAGATGGCGCGGATGCGTTCAGCCTCAAGCTCTATGGCGATGCGATCATAGCCTTCGGCTGTGCCATGGGTCATTTTCTGACTGACTGCGTGGAGCACATCGGCCAGCTCAGCTTTTTCGTTGACATCGAACAGTTTTATTTTCGCGGCCAGACCCTCCACGCGGAACAGCGGATATTTGGTAAAATAAGCATCTTGTAAAATTCCGTCATCTTTTTCCGCGTAATGTTCATTTAAATCCACATCCGTGACGGTTAATTCAATCCCCTCTTCCGCCAGTTTCGGCGCCAGACGCGAGCTTTGAAGATAATTCCATAAACGTAAATGCAAAATATTTTCCAAATAAAAATCGCGCAAGAGGCAAGATTGCGGAATATGCTCCAGAACAAATTTCTGCAAATTGTCCGGGGAGAGCGGTTCGGGTTTTTGGCTCAAAGCTTGGGTGCGTAACTTAGCCATCTCTAAATTCGCCACAGCCGTGGTCAGGTGAGCCTTATAAGATTTATCGGTCATAGCCTCTCGGTTTGACTGGCGGCTAACGGAATCGGAAAATAAATACAACGAGCGGCTTGAGATGGTTTTTTCTTCCTGCCACTTTTCGCGCAAATCCTGCTTGCGTTTGGCGTGCGCTTCTTTATATATTTCATCCCAGTGCAAGGAAAAATATCTGGGGTTAGGATCGTGTTCAGTGGTATAAGAACCTTCCCACCAGCTCTCCGGACCGAGGCGTAAGGGGAATTTATCCGCATACTTCGGAAAAAGGCTTTGACGTGCTTCAGGTGGTAGTTTCTCTAGCCGGTCTTGGTAGGTCGCGGCTAGGAAAGCATTGTCGCCTTCCGTACCTTCCGAATAGTGATCTCGCACATAGCGATTCATGAGATCGTGCGCACGGTTGGCTTGGGAGCCGTCCGGCACCTCTCTCTGCATGATTCTTAGATATTTTTTAGCTGCTTCCGGAGTTTTTTGCGGTTCTTTTTTCCAAGCTTCGTAGAGCAAAAAATCTTTAAAAAATCCTTCTTCCAGCCGGCTGGCGCGTTCAAACAATTTAGGTCGGTCGACACATGACTCTAAGGCTTGTTTGAATTCAAGCACGGTCTGCCATTGAATATCGCGGATACCGTGCATATAGGCTTTTTGCAGTTCCGGCTCTCCGGGCAGGCCCCATTTTTCCAAAGACTCTTTGGCTAATTTTCGGTATCTTTCGAGTGGCGGCAAGTTTTCTGCTGATTTATCTTTGGGTGCAAAGGGAGAGAGTCTTTGACCCATGTCATACAAAGTCGCGCCCAAGCGCGGATCCTCTGTAAAATCCCCAGGGAAATCAGATCCGACACGGTATCCAAGATCTTGGAACTGTTTGTATAAAAGTCCCTCTTCTTCCCATAATTTTTTTAAAAAAAACGGCCAAGATAATGCACTACTGTTAGTCCTTCGTTCTACGGCTATACCCTCCAAAAGATATTGTAGGGCTTTTATATCCTCAAAAGCCTTTTGTTCTTGCGGCGTTTCCCAGAGCGGATTCTGGCGCTCCCATTCCAGCCGCGCTATGGTTTTGCGTATGGTGCGCAGTCCGTCAGGATCTTTTTCTTCCCATTTTTTTTGGTGTATTTTTTCTGCGGCCTTGAATATTTTGACTAATTCCGCATGTTTGGAAGTATCAACTTTGTCCAGCAGTGAGGGCGGAAAAAGATTGCCCATTAACAGATGCAACGCGATTTGTTGATCTGTGATGGAGATGTTGAGTTTTTTCGCCTGACGTTCATCCTCTAGCGTAATATAGCGATCAATTCTTTTTAGGCTAAACATTGCGCCCGGGGGCAATTCTTTGAGTACTCCGAGTATGGGAGCGGACAGTTCGTCAGCCGGGTGCGTATCAAGATAGGTTTTTAACAGTTGATTGGCTAGCTCGGCTTCAACAGGGTTTTTACCTTGCAGCCCTTTTTGAATTTTAAGCAACATTGGATTGGGCGGTAGACGATCTAAATCAAATCCCAAATTTTCCAGAAATACATCTCTCAATGATTTCAATTGATCACCCCTAAGTTCGTCCAGTCGGTGGATTTGTTGTAATGGTTCTCCGGCCAGGTAAGTTGCGGTTGTGGCGGGCGAGCCAAGCTTAAGTTCACGCTCAAATTCCTCGGGAGCGCGCGCGTGGCACAACCGTTCAAATAGAACTTCGTCTCTGATTTTTGGCGCTAAAGGCATAAATTAAATGATTTTTTCATCAGGCTGGCACGCCTTCATCTCGTCTGGATCGTCGGCCATAGTGCGCATGAATTCTTCATTGAAAATGCGGTTCAGCGCTTGCTTTTGTTGCCATCTTGTTTGAAGTTTTGCAGAGTCGCCTAGTACGGTTTTGACTTTTTGCCAGGCGCTCAACTCTTGTTCACGCGTCCAAAAGAATTCAGGCGGCAGGCCTTTTTGTTTAGCCCGATTCTCCAGAGCCGCTTTAACGCGCGCATCTAACTCCTTTTGCGTGGGTTCGCCATGCGCACCAGGTTCGGTAAATTTCCAACCTAACTGAATATATTTGCCAAAAAGGGTTTTTTTGAGCTTTAGCTTTAAAAGTGAGTCGTCGATTAATGCTTTTAATCTGGGCTGGTGTTCAGTTAGTCTGACGAGCTCCAGGTGTTTGGCTAGCTCATCGACTTTTGTTATTTTTTCATGATCCGTAAGCGACCGTGTAAGAAAGTTGGAGAAATCCGGCTCCATCCCAGGCGGAAACCTAGCCTTTATGTCATAGCGCATGAATCTTACTGACGGAATGAATCTAAGATAATCGATTAGTTCAGCTCGAGATCTTATTTGTTCTATGGATAAATTAGGTATTCGCTCCAAACTGTGTTTGGGGAGATCAAAAAAATAGCCAAAATACAGACCCTTTAGAATAAGGTATTGAGCTTCGGGATTTTCTTTGATTGGAACTCCAAACCGTTCTTTCAGCGCATTTTCAGATAATGTTTCATGTAATATACGGCCGGTCATCCGAAAATAACGCCAAAGTGTGTTTTGCAGCGGGGTTTGGCCATCCGGTGTTTCCACTTTAGGGTCAAGTGCGCTTTCGGATATGCGCTGGATGCCGTGGTTGAGCAATGTTTCATGGATTGTGAATTGTTCCTCACGCGGAACCTTGGTTTCGGGAGAAGGATCGCTGGTTTGGGGCTGGGTTTTTTGGTAAACCGCTACGCGCTGTTCAATTTTTTGTTTGACTATTCCTAAAAAATCACGATTAAAAGTAATTCCAGAGGTTTTAGGTTCAGATTCATTGTTTTTTTTCAACTCTTCGCCGGCCTCTCGTAGGGCTTTTATAAAGTCTTTTTTTGCATCGATTTTTTCGTCTGCATATCTTACGGTCTGAGAATTTCCGAAACAAATTGCTTGGGCGATTCCTGTTGTAGTCAGTTTTTCGGCGCGTTGTATCAATTCCGCATCGGTTTGGTTCCTTGAGTCGATTAAAACATTTCTCCACAACATGATCGCCTCCGGATTGTTCGCATCCAACAATTGTTGAGTGGTTTCAAATTTTATCTGATCAACCAATTCATTTTCCCTGCCGTGTTCAACCACAAAATCTACCACCGCTTGTTCATCCTTTAATCTGCGTTGGCTCGCCACAAATTCTTGAGCTAATGATTCTTTCGGTTCCGTTTCAAGCAACGCGGTAAAAAGGCCGGGCATCTTATTGTCTCGAGGAAGTGAGGTGCTAAAATGAGTCAGCTCGTAATAGGGCGTAAGGTAATTGTCGTATGGGGATTGGGGTTTTTTGTATTTCCCCTGCCGCATCTGCATGAAAAGATAGTTGGCTTGATGCAATACGGCTTGGGCGATACCCGTGTTTGTTTCCATGGCATGAATGGCGCCGGCC
>JAGVIJ010000079.1 GCA_020056125.1 bacterium
AGGCAGAGGCGACGTTTCTTGGAGAAGTATTTTTGCCTCATCCACGGTTCATGCCGGAGGGGTAACTTCTACGGGCCATGTGAATCCGTTTGCGAATAACCTTTATGACCTCGGTGCGTCTGAAACATCTTGGAAAAATATTTACGCCAGTGGGACACTCTCGGTTAAGGGCGTTACTTCGATAGGAACCGTTGGGACGACTGCCGCAACCGATCCCCTCCACGTCTTTGGTACAAAAAATAGTATAACCATTCCTACATTGGGTGGTCTGCAAGTTGAAGATACTACAGCTAGGGCAATTGGCGTGGGTGGTATTTTAGTCTTTCGAGGTAATTATGTGGGTACATCGCCCACGACAGCCGCCGCGATTCACGCTTGTAAGACCAATAACAATGATGGAGATTATGGTTTTGACCTATGTTTTAATACACGAGTAAACGGCGGAAATAACACGGAGAAGGTGCGAATCACCACAGGTGGAATTCTTCGTCCATCACTAACGAATACGGGCGACTTGGGAACCGCGGCTTTATCTTGGAAGAGTATTTTTGCCTCTTCCACGGTTGCGGCCGGAGGCGTGACTTCCACCGGTCATGTAAATCCGTTTGCGAATAATCTCTACGATCTCGGTGCGTACGGGACTGCGTGGAAAAATATTTATTCTTCAGGCACGTCTTATCTAACAAACATCTACGCCTCATCGGGTAGCACGGGTGCTCCGTCATATTCGTTCGTTGGGGATACTGACACGGGTATGTATGTTACCACCACGAACACTCTGGCTTTTGAGGCTGGCGGTAATAATGTGATGAACATAACTACCAATCAGGTGACGATGATAACTGATTTAGTGCCAGTGGTCACTGGTCTCTACAATCTAGGTCAGACATCTTTTCGTTGGAACGCTAAGCTGAATGCTGTGAACGCTTCCGATTTGATCGTAAATAGCGGCGCCACCACAACTTATTTGGCAATTGGTACAGGCGTGAATAGCAATATCAATCCAATCGTTAATGCCACGTATGATTTAGGTTCGTCTGCTTTGTATTGGAAAAATTCTTACACGGTAAATGCTTCAAACACCGGGATAACTTTTGCGCACGCCACTGGCACAAAATTGGATGTGGTTGATAATGATATTTATAACAGCTACGCCATTGACGCAACTGGAACAGCGGCAGGAAGATTTTTAAGGGCTTATGCCAATGACGGTGATTATGATGATATCTCCGGTGTCATCGGCATGGTGACGGATACACTCGCAACGCTGAGCGCTATTCCGTCAATGAATACGATTGCCTTTGATACGGCTCGTGTAGAAAGTGCGGGCGGATTCTTTATTACAGGTGATACCAATGGGACTGGTGGCGCGCAGGCTGGTATATTGGCGCTTAATCAAACTAGCTCTACTAAAGGTGCGGCTATTATGGGCGCGCGCAGATGCGGCACTTCAACTATAGCGAATATTTTGCAATTAGCCACGGATGCGGATCAGAGCAGATTCTCGGTGCGTTGCAATGGCCAAATATGGGTTGATAATGGCACAGTTGGTACGCCGGGCGACTATGCGGAATATTTCTATACTGCGGACACAGATCTCACAGCTGGAGAAGTTGTGGCATTGAACGAAGGTTCAGCCACTTCAGTCAAACGCGCTTTGGCTGGTGATCGCAAGTTGACCTTGGGTGTGATTTCAGCCAATCCTTTGGTGGTTGGCAATGCGGGTCCGGATGGAGCTTATGAAAGCAACCCGAACTTTAAGATCGTGGGTCTGTTGGGTCAGTTGGATGTGTTGGTGACCGATGCTAACGGCCTCATTAATGTCGGCGACCAGATTATGGTGGGAGATGATGGACGCGCAGTTAAAGCCAAGGGCGCGGGCATGGTTTTGGGACGCGCTTTGGAAAGTTTAACCACGGCCACGGGTACCATCAAGGTTTTCATCTCTCCGATTTGGTCAGCTGATGGAGTGTTTGAAGCTGCGGCTAGCAGTACGGTCATGGTGGCTCAAGGCACGGCCAGCGTTACGGCGCCGGCGTATGATTCCTACGGCATCACTTTCCAAGGTTCAGCTTGGAGCACAACTTCCAGCCAAGCCATCAATTCTTCTTTTACATTAATAAATGAAGTGACGAACGCTTCATCCTCATCCTTTGTTTTGCAAGGCACACTGGGTAATGATTTGCTCACGGTGTCAGATGCGGGCGATGTGGCCATGACCGGAGATTTGACCGTGGGTCGCCGTTTGTTCTTAGGCAACAAGACCACGGGCCAAGGTTCAACTTCAACTTATATTTTCGTGGATGATACTTCGGCTCCGGGCTTAACTTATATTTCTACGAATGCTGCTGGTTGGACTGCGGACACATCATATGACTATGCGGAAATGTTTGGATCTGATGATCGGTTGGTGCCGGGCGATATAGTGGTGGCTGATCCGAATGGTCAAGAGCGCGTTAAGCGTTCAGCTTCAGCCTTTGATACGGTGCTCGGCATTGTGTCCACCAAACCCGGATTTATTACGGGCGCCAGATCCAAGGGCGGTTATCCTATTGCCTTGGCCGGCCGCGTGCCCACTCGCGTGTCAGCTTATAACGGCGCAATTAAACCCGGAGATCAATTGGCTCCGTCAGATATCCCGGGCGTGGCGGTCAAAGCGGTTGAGACCGGACCGATTATCGGTATCGCGCTTGAATCGTATGAAAATTCCGGCGAAGGATTGATCAGCGTATTTGTCCAGCCGGGTTGGAAAGCCGGAGCCATTGTGGAGTCGGGCCCTGAACCCGCGGCCATAGTGTATGAGGTTGATTATTCTGCCGGGATTTCTCCGCGTTCGGGTTTGGCTAAGATTGCGGCCGGCGCCAAAGAAGTGCAGATTAATTTTGAAACCTTGAATTCTTATCCGTTGATTACAGCCACGCCGTATGGACAAGTAACCGGCGGTTGGCATGTGACCAATGTAACGGATTACGGATTCACTATCATTGTGGGTGAGGCGCCGACCTTTGATTTGGTGTTTGCTTGGAAGGCCGAGCCGTCGCCTGAAGGCAGTACGGTTTGGATGTCAGATGGGACATCAGCGCCGTATGATCCGTTGAGCGGCCAGACTTTGGCGCCGGAGTTGGTGCCCGAAGAATCCGCTCCCACGAGCACAGAAGAATTAGTTGAGCCTCCAACATCGACTGAACCTGTGTTGCCGGATCAACCCGTAGAACCGGAGGCGACCTCGGATACTCCGGCTGTGTTGCCTGACCAGCCGGTTGAACCTGCTCCGGTTGAGGAGCCGGTGGTTCCTCCAACCGAGCCGTTGCCAGTTGAAGCGGATACATCCACGACACCTTAAAAGACTTCGTCGGTTGATGTTTAAAAAATGCAATGTAGGTAGCCGCACCCTTTAGGGTGCGTTAGAACACCAGTCTAATTAACAAATTAGATAGGTAGCCGCACCCTTTAGGGTGCGTTGATATTCTCTCCAATGCGCAGGCTAAAGCCTGCGGCTACCAGCGCGTGAACATTTTTATTTTTATGCTACAAACTCATGAGAAGAAACATAGACTTGGAGAGGAGTTGTATCGCGGGGAAATTGTTTGCTCCTTTACCATATGCGTTCGGAACCGCGTTGCGTTGTTTGTTTCCAATGAGATTTTCAAAATTTTCGAACAAAAATTATTAGATTCTTTGAGCCGCAATAATTGTGGAGCGCAGATTTATCTTTTTATGCCAGATCATTGCCATCTGCTCATTGAAGGAAGAAATGAGGATGCAGACCTTTGGCGCGCAGTGGTTGAATTTAAACAAAAGACAGGTTTTTGGCTTTCCCGGAATGGTTTTAAAACGTCGTGGCAGAAAGATTTTTTTGATCATATCCTACGCAGAGATGAGGATGTATTAATGCAAACAAGATATATCCTTAATAATCCTTGCAGGCAGGGGATCGCTGATGATTGGAGGAGGTATCCTCTCAAAGGATCTACGATTTACGATTTTTCAGAATCAGTGTTTGAATTATAACCACGCAGGCTAAAGTTCCGACGGAATCCCGATGGATTCATTGGAATCCCGTCGGGATATGCGGCTACCCATTTTAGATTGTAAAGGCGGTAGCCGCACCCTTTAGGGTGCGGCGATATTTTCTTCAATACGCAGGCTAAAGCCTGCGGCTACCTGTTGATCCAATGATTTATTTATCAATAAAAAAACCCGACGGGCGAGAGCCGGTCGGGTTTGTCGTAGGGGCAGGGCGCCTGTCCGCCGTAGGGATGCCCCTAGGGATTAGTCCATGAGAAGGTTGTTGTGTGGCCCGGAATTTGTTCCGAGCCTCCATCCAGCGGCGAGTAGTAGTTGATAGTGATCTGTTTACAATCACCATTGAAGTAACCTTCGGCCCACTCGTATGAGGTCTGGTTGGCGTTGCTCCAGAGAAGCTTCCTGCCATGAATTAGAAAGCCGTTGAAGTACAAGATGCTGGGTTCGAGCAAACCGAATCTGATTTCGTGTTGCCCATTGGCGTTGTAGACCGCCTTCACCACCGTGTCGCCAGCCCACGTGTCCCCGTCGACATACTCCAGACACTCGGAGTCCGGAAGTATGTAGTCTTCGCCCTTGGGCAGATCATAGCCACACTGATTGTGACCCGGCGAACACTTATTCGCATCTGCCGGACAAAGATGAATGTCTTGCTTGGTCCAAGTGTCGCACCACGCTTGGTCGGTCGTCTTGGTGGGGTTGCACTCGCACTGGGCGTCAGACGGGCAGTCCTGAATCAGCGGGTCGTTCTTGGATGGATGGCAGACTACGTCCGAACCAGTGGCTCCGGCGTCTCCGGTTGAGGTGGAACTGGCGCTTGAGCCGCCGCCTACATCGGATGAAGAGCTGGATCCGCCGACTGTTGAGAGGCTGTTACCGCACGCTGTCACGAACCAGGAAAGTGAAAGAACCAAAAATACGTTCAGTCCGCGTTGCATGTCCATTACCTCCTATGTGTTGCAGGCCTATTTTAGCACGCTAAACCAATCCCGCCTTACCATTTTTTTTCTGACTTGTCAATCTTCCGGGCTCAATTGTGGTATAATCTACAAATCTATTTTTATCCCTTTATCTTTATTTAATATGGACACCAATGTCGTTGCGACCCACGAGGCGCCGGAGGCCGAGCCGAAATCCAAATTCAATTTGGTTTTTTGGCTAGATAGCATCACCAGCGTCTGCGTTTATTTGGCCGTGGTTTTAGTGCCGCTCTTCTTTTTGCCGTTTACCTTGGATGTTTTGGAATTAAATAAACAAACCCTGCTGGTGGTCTTAACCGGCATTGCGCTCTTGGCCTGGATTGGCAAAGCCTTGGCTGAAAAGCGCGTGGCGCTATCGCGCTCTTGGGTGCACTTGGTGGTGTTGGTTTATTTGGCGGGGTATTTAGCGGTGAGTTGTTTGTCGCCGGATAAGTACCTTTCTCTGGTGGGCAATTACGGTCAAATGAGCTGGGCGTTTGCCAGCGTTTTTGCGTTCGTGTTGTTTTATTTTATTGTGGTGAATAATTTTAAAAGCACCACCAAGTTGTATCATTTGGTTTTGGCGTTTTTAGCTTCTTCGCTCGCGGTGGGTATTTTGGGTTTTCTGCAGTTGGTGCAGGTTTATCCCTTTTGGTTTTTAGGCGAGTTCACGCGTTCCATGAATTTTAACACCATCGGCACCATAAATTCCTTGGGTATTTATTTAACCGTGCCCATTGTTTTGGCGACGGCGCTCACGATTTTGGGTTGCAAAGATCACGCCTGTATCTTGAATCAAAAGAGTCACTTGAGTAAATTAGCGCATGTGGTGGTTTGGGCTATGTTGGGCGTGGGGTTGTTAAATGCATTGGTGATTGATTATTGGGTGATTTGGGCCACTATCCTGTTCGGTACGGGTTTGATTGTGGTGATTTCTTTAGTGCGTACGCGCAACGTGGATCATCCGATTAAAATCGTGGTGCCCACGCTTTTAGTGATTATTTCCGTGTTGCTCTTGCTCTTCCGCACGCCGTTGAATTTAGGTTTACCTTCCGAAGTTTCGCCATCCATGCGCACATCTTGGAATATCGCCAAGCAGACCTTGCAGGGCAGTCCGCTGCTGGGTTCAGGTCCGGGTACTTGGATTTATGATTATGCGCAATTCAG
>JAGVIJ010000002.1 GCA_020056125.1 bacterium
CTTTCCTGATTGAAGAATACCGGCCCTTTAGAGGTGAGTTTAATAGCTATGGCTATCGCCAACCACAGTGGCGCTGTCAATATTATGGCCAGACCTGCCATTACTATGTCCATGCCTCTTTTGATCTGCCTGAAAAATTTCCTGAACGAAGTAGCCAGCAGGCCAAAAATACCAGTGCCGAAGAGCACCATCGTGCCAGGTTCTGGAACCGGGGGAATCGTTCCTGGCACTTTATCGCTGTCATCATCATCAAATCCTCGGAAACGAGCCGCGAAAAACTCAGGAGTCTGACCACCTTGAAGATTGGATAATGCTGATATAAAACTCGTTTCAGAGTCTGTTGCACAACCCCGTTATCCTTGAAAGAAGCCCGACAAAAGAGCGGAATTAAGCGCAGGATATCTGCGGTTGGAGGTTTTGGGCGCCAAAACTGCGCGCAATCCGCCTGAATACCGCCTGGCCGCTGCGCCAGAGTTTCAAAAGATTGTGGGTGGAGCAGATCAGCGACCACTCACTGTCCACGGCTTTAAGACCCCGCCGCATAAAACGATCACACCCACGAACCGATTTGATTTGTCCGAATACCGGCTCAATCGTCTGTCCCCGTAATTTGTAAAGTTTTCGCCCGCGTTGCGTCAGAAGTTTTCGCTCCATCCGTTCGCGCTCCGTCAAACCGGCAGGAATTCTTCCTTGCGGCGGCGGTTGTTCGCGCAAAGCTTTACGTTGTTTCCAATCCTTGTTCGTCGCAATCAAAAGTTCCGGGCCACCGGTATCCGCTTTCTTCACATTCTCTTCGCTCCAGTACCCCGCGTCTTCTAAGGCTGTTCCAATCTTTTCCGCAACTCCCGCTGCGCGCAACTCTTCTTTTGCCTGCTCTAACATCGGCTTCAACTGTCGAACATCATTGGCTTGCTGCGTTACTGCCGCCGCAATAATAATCTGCCCTGTCGTCGCCATTGCCTGCGCGTTGTAGCCCTGTATATAGCCACTCCGCGTTTTCATAATACGACTTTCTGGATCAGTGACATTGGCTTTCGCTTCTTCCTCTGCTTTGGCTTCAGGATCCTGGGGCTTGCGGCCCCGCTTTTTGTGACCAGTGGCTTCTTCTTGCGCCGCGCGTTCGGCGATCTTGGCCGCTTGCTTCCCGGCTTGCTCTTGCGCCTCCTGCTCTAACCGCGCCTTGGCTTCCTGTAATCGTTTCAGGCGACTGCCGCGCTCTTTCAATTCTGCCGGTATTTCGTCACCACGCCGGTCTTTCCCATAGAGCGCGTCTTCTTCTTCGTCCTTCGCCTGGGCTTCCCGAAACATCTTTTCCACTTCTTCTTTGAGATGCTCCTGGGTCCGATTGGCCGCTAAGGCCGCAGAACCTTTGATCTTCGTGCCGTCTAAGGCCACCACCCCAACTTTCACCAGCCCAGCTTCATGGCATAACCTCAATATATCCACGAATAAGTCCTGGAGTTCCTGCTCGTTTTCCGCCCGAAACCGGCAGATCGTCGAATAATCCGGCCGCTCATTGGCCGTGATTACCCTCAAGGCTACATCAATTTCACACCCGCGCTCTATTTTCCGCGCCGACCGTTCTCCCTGGCAATACACGTATAACATCAACGCTACCATCATCCCAGGTTCATACGCCCGCGCTCCGCAGCCATCGTTACGATACTTCCCATAAAACTTACTCAAATCCATTTGTTGCACTGCGTCAATTATGAAATACGCCAAATGCCCGGCCGGCAGCCACTCTTGCACTGACGGCGGCAGCAGGTAGCCAGTCTTCCGATCACATTCAATGAAGTTGTAGCCCATTTTGTTTTCTCCTAAGCGCTCATGTGCGCGTAGGAGAAGTGTACCACTTTATCCAGTCTATGGCAATACTTTTCTCCGTCGCTGTATCGACGGCGTATATAGGGGGGTTATGCAACAGGCTCTTCAATGCTAATATTTCCTTCATAAATTCATTGGCTTTATCCTTACCGATAAGAAGCGCTGAGGAGACCTTCAGCCATTTAGCCAATTCCTCTTTATCAGCCGCTGTTAGATATTGCGGTTTTTTATTTAAATGATACTCAATCTGCCGATCCAAAAATAACTTAGCCCCTTCGGTTATATACTGCTGGCATATTTTCAAGCATTCATCATAGAACATATCCACACTCTCCGCTTATTTTTTGATATTTTCTAAAGCCCATTTTTCATAGTATTCCAATTTATTTTTTACGGACATCACAAAACGGCAGGCATGGTCGCCCTTCGCTTTGCATAATATTTCTCTGGCCTCAACATTGACGCCAAAACTTTCACTGCACCAACCCGAGGAATAACCGGCATTCATGACACACACCGGATTCTCCGCCGCAGTGCCTTGAACCTGGAGATATGGACATCACATTCCAAATCCGCACTAAA
>JAGVIJ010000111.1 GCA_020056125.1 bacterium
AAATTTACCCTGCAAGTAAAGAATGTCAGTGATAAGCCGGTGAAAATTTTGAAACTCTCCACTTCTTGCGGATGCACCAAAGTGACAATGGCGGAGAAAGACAAAGAACTTGCGCCCGGGCAGATTGTGCCGGTGGAAGTATCGTTTGATCCGGCAGTGCATAAGGACGATACGGATGTTGGGGAACTAAAGCGCGTGGTTTATATTAGCACTGATGATTCGCAAAATCCGGAAATTGAAGCGGAATTCAGCGCGACAGTAATTAAAAAATAGTTCTAATCAATGCTTTATGACAACAAACAACACCGATCCCAGAATTAAAATTCTTATTGGCGTTGCCATTGTCGTGTTAGTTTTAGGTTTCGTGGGAATAATTTGGGCAATCAAGAGCGAGAGTGCCGGGAGTGCCAACAAAGGCACGCCGAAACTGGTATTGGAGATAGCTAAATTTGATTTTGGTGATGTTTCCATGGCCAATGGTTTGGCAAAGAAAAAAGTTAAGATTACCAACCAGGGCGACGGCGATTTAAAAATAAGCAGAATGCAAACTTCTTGCATGTGCACTAAAGTGTTTTTGGATGTCGGAGGAAAACGCAGTCCGGAGTTTGGTATGCCCGGTCATGGCGGCGCCGGTTCAGCTAATTGGTCGCAGGTGATCAAACCCGGCGAGAGCGGAGAGTTGGAAATGATTTTTGACCCGAACGCTCATGGTCCGGACGCGGTTGGACCGATAACCAGAGAAATTAATGTTTTCAGCAATGATGGCGGACAAGACGGCACGGAGTCCACAGTTACTTTTAGCGGGAATGTTATTAAGTAGTCGTGAGTGATGAATTATGCCATGCCTACCGGCAGGCAGGAATTAAGAATTAGGAATTATGATAGAAATGATTTTCTTGATCCTCAAAAGACAGCGATATTTTTTCTCGGCCGTGCTGATGGCGATAGCGATGCTTGGTTCATCCTATGCTTTGATGGTTTGGAATATCACCGGCAAAAGTTTGAGCGCTTATGCAACGATGAGCGGCTGGATATTCACGTTGTCTTCTCTGTTTTTGAGTTTGGTAATTTCGCTGTTGTCCGGAATCTATTTGGCTTTATTTTTAGTGAGACGGCGGTTAGTCCAAAGTAAGGATGTCAAGAATAAATTATCCAGCGCCGGCGGGACAGCGATCGGACTTTTTGCTTCCGGTTGTCCGACTTGCGGAGCACCTTTGTTTGCCTTGTTCGGCGCGCCACTTGCGCTTTTTTCTTTGCCGTTTCAAGGTTTGGAATTGAAAGTTTTAAGTATCGTGTTGCTTTGGTTGGCCATTTATTTATTGGTTGAAAATATTAGGAAACAGTTAGTTTGCAAAGTTGAATCACAAAAAGTATGAAAAATATTTTTATTTTTACCGTTATTACTGCCACCATTCTATCGCCTTTGCATTTGGCCTTCGCGCACGGCGATGTGGCTGGAGAGAAAGCCGTTATTTATTACAACGAGGCCTGCGTAGCCTGCGCTGTTCATGTGAATACGGAATTGCCGGCACTTTTAAACGAGCACGGAGTGAGTGAAATAGTCAAGAAAGATTATATCAGCCAACAGGGGGTGCGTGTGGAGATGAACCAACTCTTAACTCAGTATAAAATTCCGATTGAGTTGCAGAGCCATATTATGGCTCTCGTGGGGGAAAAATTTATTTTAGGCGGTCATGTGCCGAATCAAATTGTTGAGGATTTGTTTAACAATGAGATAAGCGATAAATTTAAACTGGTAGTGGTGTCACAAGATGAAATGCACACCGATGCGATGGAATATAAAATTTTTGCCATTCCCACTTACGCCAATAATTTTGTTGGCGAAATTAAAACTTATCCGATAAACACGCCGGTAAGCGAATATTTTAAATATTTGGAGTATAATAAAAGTCAGTTTAGTTTGGCCGATAAAGTCGGTGGTCAGGCGGAAAAATATAAATCGCTTCTGCCGGTAGTATTGGTTTCCGGATTTTTAGACGGCATCAATCCTTGCGCTTTTGCCGTGCTCCTGCTTTTTATCACCTTTTTGTTTTCTTTGAAAAGAACGCGAGCCAATATTTGGAAAATGGGTGTGGTTTACATCGCGGCGATATTTTTAGCCTATGTTTTAATTGGTTTCGGTTTAATGAAGGCGCTGGTCTTTACCGACTCTCCGCATCTAATGGCCAAACTTGGCGC
>JAGVIJ010000070.1 GCA_020056125.1 bacterium
CAAACACACACAATCCTTCCATCCTTTTTTAATAGCGGGTAAAGCGTCTGCAGTGCAGTGCGCCACAAGTTGGTTATTTCAGTCGCAGTCCGCTCTAACTCTTGTTTAGTTTCCGATCCCCTAAGCGGCGGACCCAAATAACCTTCGGTGACCACACAATCGATCGTCCCACGCCTGCCCACCGAAGCCACGGTGCAGGTGGGTCCTACGCTTGCCTTGCCGGCAGGCAGGTTCGGCGTCCGGCGTGTTAGATCGCGGATATCGGAAACAAAGGTTTGGATTTTTTGGCGCTCCTCATGCTTAAAAATATTTTGTTGCACCAGCCAATCCAAATTCGCTTCCGCGTCTTTGATTTGTTGCGGATCAATATCCGAGCCCAAAATTTTTCCGGCTTGAGTGGCCAGCGCCGCTTCCATCAAGATGGTGCCTGAACCGCAAAACGGATCGAATAATGTTCCGCCTTCCGGCACCTGCGCCAAGTTCACCAGCACGTGTGCCAGCTTGGGCGGCAACATGCCGGCCTTGGCCTCGCGCGCCGGCCGGCCGTAATCGCGCAAGCTCCAGGCGTCAGCGTCTTGCGCTTGAGTGGTTAAACCGATGGCGATTTTTTTATCATGCACGAGCAAAACAAAATCATAACCTTGGCTGGTTAATTTTAGTTTAGTGACAGCCGCGGGCGAGAGCGGTTCTCCTCCTTGCGAAGTCACCCAGCGCACTGATTTGCCTTGCGCTTTTAAAGCGCGCTTTAAAGCCACGGGCAGTTTTTCCAGTTTTTTCTTCAGCGCCGTGTTCCCGCCATAAACCGAAAAGCCGAACAGCACCTTGGCGCCGCGCGGATTTTGCAGTACCCAATCAGCCAGCGCCTGCGCGTCCAAGGCCGAGCCTTCAGTCTCCCAGACCACATCTCCCAACTTAACCGTACCGCCCAATTGCCGGATCAACTCTTCGCCTAACCACGCGGGATCGTCTGTTAAAGCGGCTTTTTCCAGAAAAATCGCAGATTTAGCTGCGCTTGGGCGGCAAGCTGAAAATTCCGCCCAACTCAATTTAGGATGCGAACCGAAGACTAAAAAATGTTTCATGTACTCCATACTGTACATAAAAGCGGAAAAAGACTAAAGTACCCCTCACGCACCAGTCCCGACATTGTGTTGGGATGGTCTGGGGTCGCACTTGACTTTTTAACTCTTTTTTTGTAGTCTCTGGCCGTACTTATGCAGTCATACGAACTACTCTATATCATTCCCGCCACTTTTACCGATGATGAACTCGGCGGCGTGGAATCCAACATTAAGGGCCTATTGGAAAAATATGGCGCGTCTTCGATTGAGACCAAGCGCCTGGGCAAATTCCGACTGACCTATCCCATCAAGAAGGTTCGCTATGGACATTATATTTTGGTGAATCTCATGGCTGAACCGACCAGTGTCATTAAATTGGATGAGGCTTTGCGTATTTCCAAAGAAGTTTTGCGCCATTTGATTTTGCGCACCGATGAAGCTGGCGGCGGAAAGTTCAATCTGGTGCAGTTTCAAGAAGTTGATGTGGAAGCTGCGGCCGCTGGTCGCATGCGCGCCAAAGAGACCGAGGCCGTGAAAGAAAAAGTTCAAACCACGGCTGATACGGATATCAAATCCGGCGTGGCCGCGCTTGAGACCGGCTCGGATGAAAAAGCCAAAGACGAAGTCAGCCTGACCAATGCATTATCAGCTGAAGAACTGGATCGAAAATTGGACGCTGTCTTGCAACAAGATCCCAAAGCTTAAAATCTTTTATCTCTTTCTATGAACCTGAATCGCGCCATGATCATCGGCAACCTCACACGAGACCCGGAACTCCGCACCACGCCCGGCGGGCAAAACGTATGTAATTTTGGAGTGGCGACTTCTTTTCAATGGAATGATTCCGCCGGTCAAAAACAAGAGAAGGTGGAATATCATAATATCGTGGCCTGGGGACGTTTGGCTGATATTTGCAAACAGTATTTGGGCAAAGGACGCAAGGTTTATGTGGAGGGTCGGTTGCAAACGCGCGATTGGGAAGCGCAAGACGGTTCCAAGCGCACGCGCACCGAGATCGTGGCCGAGAATATGATCATGTTGGATCGCGCGCCCACAGGTTCAAACCAGGCTCCGGCCGCGAATCAGCCGTCAGCTCAATATGTGCCGTCTACCAACAATGCGCCGGCTGTGGATCCGGGTACCGGCGGCGAGGAAATTCGTTTGGAGGATGTGCCGTTTTAATCCGAAGTAATACCGGTCATCAAATATACTACTGAAATATGCAAAAGAAGACTGTTAGACAATGCCATTTTTGCCAGGTCAATCAAGACGAGGTCAATTATAAAGATACCGGTACTTTGCAGCGCTATCTTTCTTCGTTTGGCAAAATTGTGCCGCGCAAGCGCTCGGGCGTCTGCGCCAAGCACCAACGTAAACTCTCGCTGGCTATTAAGCGCGCGAGATTTATGGGGTTGTTGCCGTACGTTGTCTAAAGAATTACGAACCCGCCAAAAGCTTCGCATTTAGGCGGGCCCGCCACAATGGCCGCAGGCCTTTGGGCGGGTGTCGAATGTCGGGTGACGAATTGAGTCATTTTTTTTATTTATGAATCTGGAAAAGATTAAGGCGCGCGCTCAAATTATAAAATTAATTCGGCAGTGGTTTGATACTGCGGGTTTTATTGAGATGCACACGCCGCGCTTGGTTGGTTTGCCCGGACAAGAACCGCATCTGGAACCGTTTTGGACCCAACTAATTGCTCCAAGTTCGAATGTCGAATGTCGAATGTCGAATTTCGACGCCGCGTTAATTACTTCTCCGGAATATGCCATGAAGCGTTTGCTCGCCGAGGGCATAGAAAAAATTTATGATTTGGGTCCGTGTTTTCGCAACAATGAACCATGGGATGGCACGCATGATCCGGAATTTTTAATGCTTGAGTGGTATCGCCGAGAAGCGGGTTTGGAAGAAATCATGCGCGATACGGAGGAGATGATTCGGTGGGTCGTGGACGAATTTCGAAATCAAACCGAAACGAACGACATTCGACATTCAGCGGAGCGGATATTCGATATTCGGTCGCCATTCCGTCGGATGACTGTTGAACAGGCGTGGCAGAAGTATGCGGGAATCGACCTCGATCCGTTGCTGGGTAATCGCGAAGCTCTGGCGCAAGTTTGCCGCGCAATGGGTCAGACCGTAAATCCCGACGACACTTGGGACGACCTCTATTTCAAGATTTTTCTTTCTGAGATCGAACCAAAACTTAGTCTGTTCGATCAGGACGCCGGACGCCGGACGCCGGACGCCGGACCGGTTTTTCTCTATCGCTATCCCGCTTCCATGGCTGCGCTGGCGCGTCGGTGTGCGGATGATCCGCGCTGGGCTGAACGCGTGGAGTTTTATTTGGGCGGATTGGAACTGGCTAATGGTTTTGCCGAACTTTCCGATCCGGCGGAACAACGAAAAAGATTTGAAGAGGAACGCGCTCTGCGTTCTACACTCGGCAAAAAAACTTGGCCGCTCGATGAGCGATTTTTATCCGCGCTTCCGCAAATGGGTAACGCGGCCGGCATAGCTTTTGGTGTTGATCGATTGGTTATGTTGCTCACCGGCTCCTCTTCCATTAATGATGTCCTGCCCTTTCCGGCTCGCGAGAGATTCATCATCAAAACATGAAAGCATGAAAGCATGAAAGCATGAAAGCAATTGCTCTTGTGTTTTTATGCTCTTGTGCTTTAATGTTCTAGTAAATATGTCTTCTCCCAATGAAATCAAAAAAGGCATTGTTGTCCGCAAAGACAATGAGCTTTGGGTGGTCACTGAATTTCAGCACATCAATCCGGGCAAGGGCGCGGCGTTTGTGCGCGCGCGCATCAAGAATGTTAAAACCGATCGTTCGCTCGAGGTGACTTGGAAGGTTTCGGAGACAATTGAAATTGTGGAGATGGAGTATCGCTCCATGCAGTATTTGTATCACGACACAGCCGGATATAATTTTATGGATGCGGAGAGTTATGAGCAATTTGCCATGGCTGATACGGATATCGGCGAGCAAGGGAAATATTTGCAGGACGGCATGACTATCACTATGGCGGTCTATGAAGGCCGACCCATCGCCATGCAACTGCCCAAGAAAATGAAATTTAAAATTGCTGAAACCATGCCCGCGGTCAAAGGGGACACGGCCAGCGGCAATGTTACCAAAGAGGCCAAGGTGGATGCGGGTTTCATGATCCAAGTGCCGATTTTTATTGTTGAGGGCGAAGAGGTGGTGGTCAACACCGACACCGGCGAGTACGTGGAACGGGCGTAAAGGTAGTTCCGAGGCCCTATTCTCGAGTTGAAAATTTTTTTACGTATACCACTGCGCTTGTTCGCGGTAGAGTTCAGCGTATTTGCCGTCCAATGCCAAAAGTTTTTCGTGCGAACCCTGCTCGGTCATCTTGCCTGCATGGAAAACAATGATCCGATCGGCGCGGCGCACGGTTGAAAAGCGATGTGAAATAAAAATCAGTCCGCGTTTGTCCGAGGCCTCGAGCAGGTGTTCAAAAAATGCATCTCCGCATTGGCATCCATGGCTGAAGTGGGCTCATCAAATCCGAAAATGCGTCCGCCGTGAATGAGCGTGCGCGCAATCACTAATCGTTGGCGCTGACCGCCTGAAACTTGATGCGGCACAATGTCCGGAGGCGC
This sequence comes from bacterium, assembly GCA_020056125.1. GTDB lineage: Bacteria > Patescibacteriota > Patescibacteriia > 2-12-FULL-60-25 > 2-12-FULL-60-25 > JAHIUG01. Next base: position 4,698 of record JAGVIJ010000070.1, read on the forward strand.
AGCCTAGTTGCCCAAAAACGTCCGTTCTTTTTGCGGCAAAGATTGAATGACCACATCGGCGCCTGCGATGTTTGCGCTTTGCGAGGGCGGCATACCGAAAGATAGTTTGTTGCTGGGCGCGCCGTACATCAAATTATCGCGCACAAAATCTTGATAAAGTTTGGCGTCTTGGAGCATGAGGTGAAACGCTTGGCGCCAAGCCTGCGGTTTAAAGGCGGAGAGCGGCTGACCGTTTAATAAAATTTTATCCTTGGTGGGTTGAATCAAGCCTGATAGTAAACGCAGGAACGTGGATTTGCCCGCGCCGTTTTCACCCACCACGCCCAGGTGTTCGCCCTCTTTGAGTACGAATGAAAGATTTGAGACAGCGTCTTTTTTGGCATTGGGATAGCGGTACGAAACTCGGTCAAAAGTAATTACCAGCGGTTCGTGCGGAATATTTTGGCCGGTCAGGCGTTCGGGCACGAAGCTTAAAAGTTTATTCATGTACGCCAGAATTCCCATGTCCGCCCAGAGCGCCGTGATTGAGCTGGAGATTCCGTTTAGCGCATTGCCCATCAGACTGAATAAATTCAGAGCAACATACAGCGCGGTCAGCGCAGTTGGTCCGGCAAAGGCGGCGCGGCCCAGTACGATGATGACAACTGCATAGGCGCCAACATGCAAGATTGCCAGCAACGTGCGATTGCGCACGCTCATCATGGCCATGTCGCGGAAGCGATCCAACACGTTGTGATGCGCGCGCTCGCGTTTGGCGAGCAATGTTCGTTCCGCTCCCAATAAGCGCAGCTCGCGGAATTCTTCGGTGTTTAAAAATAAGTAGCGCGTATATTCCAAGCGGCGGCCTTCCAGCGAATTCCAAGTGGAAGCCCAAACTTCTTTTTTTGATTCGAGATATAAATTGGCGGCTTGCAGTGCGGCATCAGCCAAGGCTACGAGCGTCACCCACCAGGGCGCGGCCAGCGCCAAAGCCAGCGTGCCAATAAATTGGAACGCGGAACGCACCAGTTGTTCGCTGCGATCCGCTAAACGGTTTAGGCGCCACAAGTCCTCGCGTACGAAATCCAAACTGCGGCGGATTTCAGGTTGATTGAGCGCTTCAGGATCCAACTTAGCCACGTGTTCATAAATAGCTCGTTCAGTCGCTAAGCCCGCACCGCGCGAAAACCAATCCTCAATACGCGAATAAGTTATTTCGGCCACGATGTGGCGCAATCCATATGAAGCGATGACTACGCCGATTAAGAAAGGCGCGCGCTCTATGTTGCCTGAAGCGATGGCCGTGATGAACAGTGCAAAAAAATACACCTCGAGCGGCTGTAGGGATGCGCCCATGAGCAAGACTGTAAATCGGAAGGTTGCGAGCCATGGATTATCGCGCCAGATGATACCCAAAAATCGCGCATAGGCGCGGAATTTTTCTTGAGTGGAAAATTTTAAAAGTTCCGATGAGATGTGAGACGCATCTGCCATGTCGGAATTATACCGCGTTAGGCGAGTACCGTCATGGTTAGTCGCTCTTAATCAGCGGGCGAACCATTAAATTGTTTGATCCCACGACTTGATCACCCACCAGGGTGAAAGCCGTAAAGTTTTGCGCTTGTTTAATTTCAACAATCAGAGAACAAAGGGGCTCCACACAAATGGCCAAGAGCGGATCAGTGGCTTTGGTGCCTTCCACGATCACGGTCCAGCTCACATCCTCTCCCAGCGGCGGGATCAAACGCATGTGCGCTTGATAGGGCGAAGGTTGGGAGATGAGACGCAGGATGGGTACGCGATACAAAGTTTGATGGATATCCATGACCGCCAATTCAGCCTCTAAATCATAATCTTCTTCCGCATCGATCGGATCTCCGATTTTATAGTTGATAAAAAATACATCAGCCACGTCATTCACTTGTTTGTTCCACTCGGCGCCAAAAATTCGTTTGGCCAAGGCCTCGGCCATGATCCAACGCAACACTCCGTGGCGTCCCACCACATAGACTTTTGGATCAGTGGTTATCTTTACCAGAGTTCCGGGTCGGTAAGTGACATTTTGAGTCAAGGTATTGCTGGCTAACTGAATATCCGATGTGGTTTGCACATCCAAAAAATCATCATACCAACTGAAGAAAACGCTTTCGTTGGGAAAGGCGTAACGCAGACCGTTTTCAACATAATACACGGCCGGGTTTGAAGCGGTTTTGATCAATTGACCGGCGGTTTCTGCGCGCCCCACCATGGGCCACGTCAGACAAACCGTCAGCAGAGTTAATATCAAACTAAGATATTTTCTCATAACTGCTTTGATAGTACCGCTAAAGACAAAAGCTGTCATCTGCGAGCCAAAGTTTCCGCGGCTTGGATAATGGCGCCGGCCACGTCTGCGCTCGTCACCTTTTCTAACTCTTGAAAGCCCGGATTGGAATTAACTTCCATGATGAGCGGACCGCGAGAGGAGCGCAACACATCTACGCCTAGAATTTCCAAATCGAGTGTGGCCGCGGTTTTTAGCGCCACGGCTTTTTCTTGTTCAGATAAGATCACGGGCCGGCCTTGTCCGCCGATGGAGGTGTTAGCGCGCACATCGCCTGTTCGAGCTGAACGTTCCATGGCCGCCGCGATTTGTCCTTGGACTATAAAGATGCGCAAATCTTTGCGATCAGCCTCGCGAATGAATTCCTCGACGATCATAGGATTGCCGTCGCGCACATGGAGGTATTCGGCGATGGGCCAAAAAGTTTCCGGATTTTCCGCAAAAAAGACTCCGGTGCCATGCGTGCCAAAGGCCACTTTGATAATCAGCGGAAAACCGATTTTGTCAGCGACTTGTCTTGCGGCCGCTGATCCGTTCGCAATGGCCCAGCGCGGCAGGGGAATATCGTGAGCGGAAAAGTGAATATGTTGAGCTAGCTTGTTGCGCGTGATGGCCATGCCGGATGAGCTCCCGTTGAGAATTTTATAACCCGCGCGTTTGAGCAATTCCAAATTGTGCGCGTGGATGCCCGGCTCCTCAATAAAATTCGGACGATAAATCAGAGCATCAAATTTTTCGAGCGGCTCCGAGCCATTAAAAATATTCATCCGCTCTTGGTCTGAACTGAAAGTCAGCGCTGACTCGCAAATTTTTGTCATCGCATGGCCGCGCGCCTGTCCGGCTTGAATCAATCGTTCGGCGCCGGTATTGGTTTCGTCTCGGCGCGCATGAGCCATTAAAATTCCTAGTTTCATATTCGTAGTTCGTAGGACGCCGGACACCGGACACCGGACGATTTCGAACATTACAGCATGAATAAATTACTGTGCAAAGAGGAGACTGGATATCCTATTAGTGGCTCAACTCTTGCTAGAACGTTGAAAACAGTCTGTGAGTAATGTAGCCTATTGTTAATCGTTTATGAAACTTCACTTTGAAGCCAACCTTGCGTACCAGCTCGATGCCGTGTATTCCATCGTGCGCCTGTTCGAGGGCGCACCGCGTATGCGGACGCGCGATACGGTTTTTGCCGAAGTTCATGCCAATATCCTTAAACTATCGCCGGAACGAATTTTTCAAAACCGCGATGCAGTTCTTAGCGAGCGCCGCATCGCAGACAAGGACGCGTATAAAACCGAAGAATTGGATTTCTCAGTAGAGATGGAAACTGGTACAGGCAAAACCTATGTCTACCTTCGCACAATCTTTGATCTGCATCGCACCTATGGACTGTCCAAATTCATCATCGTCGTCCCGAGTATTCCGGTGCGCGAAGGCGTACTCAAGACACTTGAGATGACCCGCGCTCATTTTAAGGAATTGTATTCTATTCCGTTTGAATTTTTTGGTTACGATAGCAAGAGGTTGACACAGGTAAAATCGTTTTGTGAGGCCAATACGCTTCAAGTCATGGTGATGAATATCCAATCGTTTAACGCCGAGGATCGTATTATTTCTCAAGAGCGCGACGGAACTCATGGCATCCGATTGATTGATCTCATCAAACAAACGTACCCCGTAATTGTGATGGACGAACCGCAAGTGGGCATGGGTACTGCTAAATCCGAAAAGGCGCTTGCTTCATTGAATCCATTATTTAAACTTCGTTACTCGGCGACGCATAAAACGCCGAAGAACGTCGTGTATCGCCTCACTCCGTTCGATGCGTACAATCAAAGCCTCGTAAAAAAGATCGAGGTGTTTTCAGTCCAAACAAAAGATGTCGTAGAATCTTTAGTATTCAAGGATGCTGTCTTTGCCGGCACTAAGCCACCGCAGGTCAAATTGACCGCCAATGTCCGACTCAAAGAAAATGGTTTCAAGACCAAGACTATCACTTGCAAGAAAGACGATGACCTCGAAAAGAAAACTGGTAACCCGGCCTATCGCGATCTTGTAGTGGAACGCATCTGGCGCGACATGAATGATGGGCAAACCAAACTTCAATTTACGAATGGCACGATCCTTATGATGGGCGAACAAACCGGGCGCGATTCCGAAGAAATCTTCCGTGAACAAATTCGTCGGACGATTGAAAAACATTTTGAGAAGAAAGATGAACGCCATCCGCGAGGCATCAAAGTTTTATCACTGTTTTTTATTGATCGTGTCGCCAACTACATGAATACGGAGGGCAAGATTCGTCGATTATTTTTGGAGCAATATCGCGAGGCGTATAAGAAACATTACGGATCAGCGCCCACAAACATTGATGTGATTCATAGCGGCTACTTTGCTAAAACTGGAAACGGCGAATGGACGGATAGCGAGGCATCCATGAGTAAAAACAGTGAGGCATATCAGCTTATTTTGAAAGACAAGGAACGCTTGCTCTCCCAGGACGAACCGCTTGAATTCATATTTTCTCATTCCGCGCTTGGTGTTGGTTGGGATAATCCGAACGTATTTAACATTTGTACGTTGAACGAAACCGAGAGCGCCACCAAAAAACGTCAGGAGATTGGGCGCGGTCTTCGCATCTGCGTGAACCAAGATGGCGAGCGCGTGCGTGATGCGGCTGATGTGAAGGAGGGAAAAGAGATCAACCTGCTGACGGTCATTGCTAATCAGAGCTATCAAGCCTTTGCGGAAAGCTATCAATCTGAACTGGCTGAAGAATTTGGTTCAGACGCGCCGATACCCAAGCCGCGCGATGCTCGTCAAAAGCCAACCAAACTCAAACTCAACAAAGCGCATTTTGAAAGTAAAGATTTTTCAGAGTTATGGAAGCGCATCGCTCTTAAAACGCAATGGTCTGTGTCGTTCCATGAACCGAGCATTATCGACCGGTGTACCGAAGTTGTGCGCGGAATCCGTGTCCCGGAACCTTCTATCAATGTTGAGTTGAATCGCATCACAACCCTTGGGCGTGAAGGCGCGCCGCAACTGTGGAATGAATATGTCGGCGCGCTTGATCCTCGCGCGGCACGAGGCGTTAAAGTATCGCTTGATCCGGTGAATGAGATTTCGGATCAAACCGGTCTTGCGCTCGATACCGTTCGACAAATTTTGTTTAACGCCGGAGAACCGCAGCGTGTTACAAAGAATCCCATCGCCTTTATGACCGAAGCGGCTGAGCGCATCAAACGCGTTATTGATCGCGAACTCATCACCGGTGTCCGCTATGAGCAGACCGGAGAATCATATACATCAAAACTCTTTCAGGAATTAGACGAGACGCTCGGTGAGGTTGTAGCGACGCCAAGCCACGGCCTTTACGATGCTGAAAAAATTGATAGTGAAGTGGAGCGTCGTTTTGGTTTGGAACTGGATCATGATCATCGCATTC
>JAGVIJ010000025.1 GCA_020056125.1 bacterium
CCAAAGCGGAAGCTGAAAAAATCATGGTTCAAGGCCAAGAGCGGCTGAAGAGCGAACGGGCCGCAACGCTCCAAGCTGTCAAACAAGAAGTTGTAAATTTGGTGGCGCTTAGCACTGAAAAAGTCGCCGCCGGATTGGATGAAGCCGCGCAACGACGATTAATCCAGCAAGCGCTAAAAGAAATTGAATCCGCTTGAGCTAAAGTATGAAACACACGCGCCAATTAAAAGATGTGGCTGTTGCGCTGGCGGCGTCGGCTATGGATTTAGCTGAACTCAAAACCATATTATCCAACCTTAAAATCATTCAAGCGGCGCTGGAACAAAACTCGGAGCTGGTCAGCCGCTTATCCGAAAAATCAATTAAATTGGAGGAGCGCCAACAGCTGTTGCGCAACATCTCTCAAAATCAAATCAGCAGCTCAATCATCAACGCCTTGTTGATTCTCCAGCAAGAAAACGTTTTGCGAGAATTCAAAGAGTTCATCGCGCTCGTCTTCCGAGCCGCTGAAGAAAAGGATCGACTGTTCACAGCCAACGTAACCAGCGCTCTGCCGCTTGAAGTCAAGGAGCGCGACGAACTGGCTAAGCTACTGCAAAAAAAATTCCCGGAACGCGCACTCATGTTTGAAGAAAAAGTTGATCCGCGCATTTTGGGCGGATTGACCGTGGCGGTCGGCGACTTAAAATTTGACGCCAGCCTAAAAGGCAAAATCAAACAATTAGCGCATCAATTGGCGGCAACGCAATAAAATTTCCATATGAATGACACATCTCACCTGCAAGCTCAACAAATCGCCGAGCGCCTCAAAGAGCAAATCAAAAAATTCGAGCCTGCCACTCAAGCCGTGGAATCCGGCGTAGTTAGAGACGCGGGCGATGGCATTGCCAGCATCTCCGGGCTGTCTTCGGTCGGCTCAATGGAAATGGTGCGCTTTGAAAATGGCTCTTTTGGCGTGGCGCTCAACTTGGAGCACGATCGCGTGGGCGCCATTATCTTGGGCGATGCGGAGGGCGTCAAAGCCGGCCAATCAGTTTCCTTAACCGGAAAAGTTTTATCCGTGCCGGTTTCAGATGATGTGATCGGCCGCGTGCTTAATCCCTTGGCCGCGCCTCTGGATGATAAGGGCGAGATCAAAGCCGACGTTTACATGCCGGTTGAAAAAGTTGCGCCCGGAGTTATGTCGCGCGAACCGGTCAGCGTGCCGCTCATGACCGGCATCAAGGCTATTGATTCCATGATCCCAATCGGACGAGGCCAGCGCGAACTCATCATCGGCGACCGCCAAGTGGGTAAAACCGCCATTGCCATTGATGCGATTATCAACCAAAAAGGCAAAGACGTGATTTGCGTCTATGTAGCCATTGGCCAAAAAGAATCCAAAGTGGCCAAAATCGTGGCCAAATTACAGGAAACCGGCGCCATGGATTATACCATCATCGTTTTAGCCGGCGCTTCCAGCCCGGCCGCTTTGCAATACATTGCGCCTTATTCCGGTTCAGCCGTGGCTGAATATTTTATGGATAAAGGCAAGGATGTGCTCGTGGTTTATGATGATCTGTCCAAACACGCTTGGGCTTATCGCGAAGTATCATTGCTTTTGCGCCGACCGCCCGGCCGCGAGGCTTATCCGGGCGATGTGTTTTATCTTCATTCGCGTTTATTGGAACGCGCTTGCCGACGCAGTAAAGAAACCGGCGGCGGTTCCATCACGGCTTTGCCCATCATCGAAACTCAAGCCGGAGACGTTTCTGCTTATATCCCAACCAATGTCATTTCCATTACCGATGGCCAGATTTATCTTGAAGGCGATTTATTTTACAAAGGCATTCGTCCGGCTCTAAGCGTGGGGTTGTCAGTCTCGCGCGTGGGTGGCGCGGCTCAAGCGCCGGCCATGAAAAAAGTTGCGGGTCCTCTGCGCTTGGACTTGGCGCAATTCCGCGAGCTGGAAGCCTTCGCGCAGTTCGCCACTGACTTGGACGAAGCCACGCGCAAACAGATTGAACGCGGACGCCGCACTGTGGAAATTTTGAAACAAGGCCAATACGTGCCCATGAGCATGGAACATCAAGTCATCGTGCTTTACGCCACCACCAAAGGCTTTGTAGACGGTGTTGCTTTGGATCGCGTCAAAGAGTGGGAGGATGGCTTGCATGCGCATTTGGACGCTAAATACGCGGATCTACTCGCTCAACTTAGAGAAGTTAAAAAGCTGGAACCGACGATTGAGGAGGGGATTAAAAAAGCGCTGGAGGACTGGAACCAAACCTTCGCATAAACCGTACGGACACGGCATGCCGTGTCCCTACCACCTACTCACTGACTATGGCAATTTCAACACGGTTGATAAAAAGACGAATCAAATCAGTCACCAACACGCGCAAAATAACCAGCGCCATGGAGTTGGTGGCCGCTTCTAAAATGCGCAAGGCCGCTAATTTAACCTTGGCGTCGCGCGATTATTCACATAGCGCAACCGTCATCGCTCAACACATCGGCGAGCGCATCGATCCGCGCTCTCACCAATTATTAGCCGCGCGCGTTGATTCCAAATCCGTCATGGTCATCGTGGCCTCATCCGATCGCGGATTGTGCGGCGGGTTTAATGCGCAGGCATTGAAAAAGGCTCTGGAATTTATTAAAAGCCGAACTGAACCGGAAATTAAAATTGTAGCCGTAGGCGGTCGCGCGGCCGCGGTCTTAAAAAAATCCGGTTATCAAATCTCGGCTGTGTTCGAATCCATTTCTGGCGCGCCTTCGTTTGAACGCGCTCGGCCGGTCGCGCAATTGGCTTATCAAGAATTTATCAGCGGACGCGTGGATCGAGTTTTCATTATCTTTACGGATTATCGCAGCGCTATTTCACAAATCCCCATCGCCGCTCAATTATTGCCCACCATCCCGGAAAAAAACATGGCCTCGTTTTCTAATTTTGAAGCGGCGGCCGATAATTCAGCTTTAATCTTTGAACCCAGTCCGCAAGAAGTTTTGGATCGGCTATTGCCCAAGGTGGTGGAGACGCGTTTATATCAAGCCCTGCTGGAGTCTTCAGCTTCTGAACATTCCAGCCGCATGCTGGCCATGAAAAACGCCACGAGCAGCGCTACGGACATGATTGATGACTTGACCTTTACCTTTAACCAAGCGCGGCAATCCGGCATCACGCGCGAGATATCCGAAATCAGCGCGGGCAAAACGGCGATTGAATAAATTTTAAAAATATATGCAAACTGGAAAAATCACTCAAATCATCGGCCCGGTGGTAGACGTAAGTTTCGAGACTGATCCGCCGGCCGTCCATAACGCGCTGTTCGTGGAACATCAAGGCAAACGGCTTACGCTCGAAGTCTCGCACCATTTGGGCGGAGGCGATGTGCGTACCGTGGCCATGTCTTCCACCGACGGATTAAAACGCGGCACGGCCGTGCAAGATTCCGGAGCGCCCATCAGTGTTCCGGTGGGTCGAGAAACTCTGGGTCGCATGTTCAATGTGACCGGTGACATTATTGATAATGTCGGAGCTTTTGAATCAAAACTAACCAGTCCAATCCATCGTCCCACGCCTAAATTCACGGAGCAATCCACTAAAATCGAAGTTTTGGAAACCGGAATTAAAGTGATCGACTTGATTTGTCCGTTCTTAAAAGGTGGAAAAATCGGTTTATTCGGCGGAGCGGGCGTGGGCAAAACCGTGGTCATCATGGAGTTGATCCGCAACATCGCCACTGAACACGGCGGATTTTCCGTGTTCGGCGGAGTGGGCGAACGCTCGCGCGAAGGCAACGACCTGTATCGCGACATGAAACAATCCGGCGTACTCGCAAAAACCACGCTGGTCTTCGGCCAAATGAACGAACCGCCGGGCGCGCGCGCTCGCGTGGGTTTGACCGCGCTTACCATGGCCGAACATTTTCGCGATAAAGAAAATCAGGATGTGCTTTTGTTTATTGATAACATTTTCCGCTTTACACAAGCCGGATCCGAGGTGTCAGCTTTGCTTGGCCGCATTCCTTCGGCCGTGGGCTATCAACCGACCTTGGCTACGGAGATGGGCGCCATGCAAGAGCGCATCACTTCAACGGACAAAGGCTCCATCACTTCAGTTCAAGCCGTGTATGTGCCGGCTGATGACTTGACTGACCCGGCGCCGGCCACCACTTTTGCGCACTTGGATTCAACCGTGGTGCTCGCGCGTTCGCTGACTGAACTGGGTATTTATCCAGCAGTTGATCCGTTGGATTCATCTTCCACCGTGCTTGATCCTCAATTGGTGGGCGAGCGGCATTACCGCGTAGCGCGGCGCGTACAGCAAGTTTTACAAAGATATAAAGATTTACAAGACATCATTGCCATCTTGGGCATGGAAGAGTTAAGCGCTGAAGACCGGCAAACCGTGTCGCGCGCGCGCAAAGTCCAAAAGTTTTTATCCCAGCCGTTTTTCGTGGCTGAAGTTTTCACGGGTCATGCGGGAAAATATGTTTCCCTGGAAGATACGGTGCGCGGCTTTGAGGAAATTTTGGATGGTAAACACGACGATAAGCCCGAGCAATCGTTCTACATGAAAGGCGGCATCGAGGAGGTTAGTGGGTAGCCGAAGGCTTTAGCCTGCGCGGATAAAATATGTCAATTAAATTTGAACTTATAACTCCGGAACGAACGGTCTTTAGAACTGAAGTTGATCAGGTGACTTTGCCGACCGCGCAAGGCGAAATTACCATCCTGCCCAATCACATCCCGCTCGTGGCTACGCTGGTGCCCGGCGTGGCGCATCTTAAAAAAGGCCAGGCTGAAGAGGATGTGGCCGTGTCCGGCGGTTTTATCCAAATCCAAGAGGGGAATCGCATTAGAGTTTTGGCTGACACGGCTGAACGCGGCGCTGAACTGGATATCGCCGCCATCGAACAGGCTAAAAACCGCGCAGAAAAAGTCATGCAGGAAACGGTTCGCGCGGATGAAGCGTCTTATATGTCCGCAACCGCAGCTCTGGAACGCGAACTGGCGCGTTATAAAACCGTCATGAAACATCGCAAAGGCAAACACACGCCCACCATCGAATCCGCGGTTTTACCTAGAGATACCAACGAGGTATAATGAAAAAATCCCCAGTGATATGCGTCTTTTCATAGGCATGAGATTACCTAAAGAGACTCGCGATGCCCTGCAAAAAGAATGGTCAAAGGTCACCGCGGTTCCGACCAACTACCGGCCGGTCACGCCGGAAAATTGGCATTTCACCATTGCTTTTCTGGGTCAAATCCCCGAAGAACATTTCCACGCGCTCGAATCTCTGTTAGAGACTGCTGTGGAGCGCCCGCCCAAGGGTGCATTTTTATTAACGGACTTTCAAACTTTTCCCACCAAACATCCGTCTTATGTGGTGATTCGCGCGGTAGCTGAACAAAAAGACGAGTGGACCAAATTCGTTAATCGTCTGCGCGATATAGTTTCCGTGGCTGCGCCCGATGTTGATCGTAAATTCTGGACGCCGCATATCACTGTCGGCCGCGTTAAAAACCGCCGGATATTGCCACAGTGGACTCATCCTTTTGCGCCCCTGAAATTCCAACCCACTGATATTACATTGGTGGAAAGCCGATTAACTCAAAGCGGCGCGCGCTATACTGACTTGCATGTCTTCCCGCTCAAATTTTGAAATTTTCGGCTTGGTCATCCACGGCTATAATTTTAAGGAGATTGACCAGCGCATCAACGAAGCCGCAAAACACGCTCGGCCGTTTTGGATTGTCACAGCCAATCCGGAAATTTTATTGCAGGCGCGAAAGAATCCGGCCGATTGGCAAGTTTTGCGCCAAGCGAATTTGCGAATAGTGGATGGTTTTGGTTTGCAACTCATGGGATGGATCAGCGGAGCGCGACCCAAGCGCCAGAGCGGCGCAGACTTGGCGTTTGAAATATTGCGGCGGGCTGAAAAAGAAAACTGGAAAGTCGCGTTCGTCGGCGGCGCAGAGGGCGTGGCGGAGAAGGCCGCGCGCGAAATGCGCAAAAAATTTTCTCATTTAAAAATTTATGCCGCAGGCGGCGGACGAATTGATGCGGGTGGAGCGGGGGACGCGAAAGCGGAACAAAGTTTAAAAAAAATCTTGGAACAAAAACCCGAGGTGGTTTTAGCCGCTTTCGGCCATCCCAAACAAGAGGCTTGGATTGCGCGACACAGTCAAGATTTTTCCAATCTGAAAATTATTCTGGGCGTGGGCGGCACTTTTGATTTCTGGGCCGGGCGCATCAAGCGCGCGCCAAAATTTATGCGCTCCATCGGGTTGGAATGGTTGTGGCGATTGTTTTTAGAACCCAAGCGCTGGCGCCGCATTTTCAATGCAGTAATTATTTTTCCTTGTGCGGTTTTAAAAAATAAATTCAGTCGACCTTAACTTATCCACAATTTTAAATCGCCAAAACTCCTCTCAACCCAGCCCCATTTCAAATTAGGTGTTTCAATATCGTCACGATCGTACGAATCATGTAACGGCAAATAAAACAAACAAACAAACAAACAAGTTCGACTTTTCTGGCAAATAAAAAAATCGACCAGAGGCTCCTCAAACCTGTGGTCGATGTGGGGGCGCATGACATGCGCCCGAGATGTAGGGGCGTACGGCGTACGCCCAAACTAAGAAGGAACTAGCGCTTCGCGAGATCGCAGAGCTTGGGCGCCTTGGCCAACTCGCCCTCCCGTGACCGCCGCTTGCGAGCATTCTTCTGGTCGCAGAAGTGGCGCGCCAGGAGAAGCACCATGACTCCGGTGGGCGAGAGACGCCACACGTCCCTGTCCTCGTACTTTTCGCACCCCAGGGATACCGCGAACTCCAAGCTGGGGAGAGGAGCCTGCGGAGCATCACGGCCGCCGCAGACCAAGCAGTCGGTAGCCCTCCGATCGGGGATCTTGCCCGCCTCGTGCATGGCATCGAAGAGCTGGTTCACCAGGCTCATCATGCATTTTTTGGACGCTCGGTAGCACCGATTGTCCGGATCGCGATGAAACCGGCGCAGCCTCTCGATGTCTCCATCGGTCGGCGGGATCCGGTTGATCTTCAAGAGGCCGCCGCGCGCCTTCCTGATCTCCTCCCAGGCGCGACGATAGTCGCGGTTGATCGTGAAGTGCTGAACCGTAGCGATCCAGTACTCGTCCGCATTCACCTGCTCGAAGAGCGGGTGATCCTCGTCGAGCAAGAGCTCTCCGAAGACGCGGAACAGCTCGCGAGCACTCATCCACCGCACGAGCCAGGTCACGACCTTCCGCATAGTGAGGTTGCCGCACGCCCAGTCCTTTTCGTCCAAGGACATGAGCGCGTCAGCCAGCGCCAGCGGCTGTTTGCCGCACTGCTCCTCCTGGTAGTACTCGGCCAGCTTTTCGAAGAGCTGGTCAGCGTAGGGCGACCAGACGATGCGCTGAACCACTTCGGCCTCGGCCATGCCGTCATCCACGAAGTGCCCCAGCAACTCTAGAGCCAGGTTCGGATCCTGAACCTGTGCCAACCCGTCGATGCTGTGCCGGGAAAAGTCCCGGACAGACTTGATCTTCTCTGCCGGTCGCTCACTGTCGCTGTGTTCGCTGTCCATGTTTCCACTCCTGTCCCAAACGGGGACACTCTGAGTGAGGGTTTTTTAAGGAACAGACTGCTAAGAACCAGCGGAAAATATCAGATTTTTTCCAAGTTGTCAAGAGAAGAGTTTAAAGGTAGGATATAATCAAAATATGAAAGTCAAAGATCTCATGATCACGGACGTGATCACTTTGCCTAAAACCGCCACCTATGAACAGGCGGCCAAACTGCTCTATTCCAGAGACATGAGCGGCGTTTGCGTGGTGGATGAAGTGGGCAGATTAGTGGGCGTAATTTCTGAAAAGGATTTGTTCCGAGTTTTATATCCTTCGTACGGCAGTTTTTATCTTCACCCGGAGATGTATATCGATTTGGAAGCGCGCGAAAAAAAGGCCTTGGAAATCCGCAACCAACCCATCGAGGGTTATATTACGCGCGTGCCCATTTCCGTTGATCCGGAGATGCCCATTCTCATGGCCGGCGCCCGTATGTTAGCCGAGAGGGTTCACCGCTTGCCCGTGGTCAAAGATGGCAAATTGATTGGCGTGCTCACGCGCTCGCGCGTCTTCAATAAAATCCTAAAAGAAAATTTCGAAGTCCAGCGCGAAAATAAATAAAAAAAATTATAATCCAAAATTCGACCTTCGACCTTCGATATTCGAAATTCGACACTATCTATGAAACCTCGAGTCCGCTTCGCTCCCAGCCCCACGGGTTTTTTACATATCGGGGGACTGCGCAGTGCGCTGTATGATGAACTATTCGCGCGCCGGCATGGCGGTGATTTCATCTTGCGTATTGAAGACACGGACGTGGCGCGCACAGTCCAAGGCGGGATTGAAAACATTTGTCAGTCGCTTAAAGATTGTGGCGTGATTCCCAACGAGGGAGTGTGGATTGATGCCAAAGGTAAAATAATTGAGCGCGGAGATTACGGCCCGTATATTCAAACCAAGCGGCAAGCCAAACACCGAGCGTATGCCGAAGAATTGGTAAAAAAGAATTTGGCTTATTATTGTTTTTGTTCGCCCGAGCGCTTAGCCAAGTTGCGCGAGGAGCAAACTAAATCCGGCGTGGCGCCCAGATATGCCGGACAATGCCGTGAGCTATCGCACGAACAAGCTGCGGAGCGCGTGGCCAAAGGTGAAAAATACGTGATCCGACTCAAACTTCCCTCAACCGGAAAAATTAAATTTCAAGATATTATTCGCGGCGCCGTGGAATTTGATTGGTCAGCTATGGACGATCAAGTCATCATCAAATCCAGCGGCCTACCCACCTATCACCTGGCCTCCACTTGCGATGATCATGATATGGGTATCACGCATGTTTTGCGTGGCGAAGAGTGGTTACCCTCCACGCCCAAACATTTATTTATTTACCAAGCTTTTGGCTGGAAACCGCCGGAATTCGCTCATCTACCCCTGCTTTTGAATGCGGATCATTCCAAACTCTCCAAGCGCCAGGGCGACGTTTCAGTGGCCGAGATTCTCGCCAAAGGTTATCTGCCCGAGGCGCTGGTGAATTTTGTGGCTCTGCTCGGTTGGAACCCCACAGCTGATCGCGAAATTTATACTCACGACGAATTAGCCAAAATGTTTGACTTGGCCAAAGTCAATAAAGCCGGGGCCATGGTCAATTACGAAAAATTGGATTGGTTGAACGCCGGTTATATCAAGGCTTTGCCCGAGGATGATTATCTGACTCAAGCGCAAACGCAAATCAAAACTGAAATCAATGATGCCAATTTTTTGGATCGTTGTCTTTTATTGGTGCGCGATCGCGTGGTTAAATTGCCCGATGTGGCTGTGCTGACCGAATTTTTCTTTAAAGATAAATTGGATTACGACAAAGTTTCTTTAGGTTGGAAGAAACAGGCTAAAGATGAAATTGTGCTGCGCCTCAAAGCGCTGAAAGATTTAGTACAAGATGCCAAAGAAGCCGATGTGCTTAAAGTCGAGGTGATGGAAAAGAAAATCAAAAAACTTATCGAGAGTCAGTCGTGGGGCAATGGAGATACGCTTTGGCCTTTGCGCGCGGCTTTATCCGGCGCTGAAAAATCGCCTGGTCCGTTTGAATTGCTGGCGGCCTACGGCAAAGAACGCGCGCTGGTGAGAATCAACGACGCGCTGAATCACTTAAAATAAACCCGTTGACAATCTCCCCCTTGGGTCAAGGGGGAGCACGAGGGGGTTAGCCTAAATGATTGTAGAGTGTGGGTTCTAACCCCTCCAGCCTCCCCCGTAGAGGGGCGTGGCTCCACGGGGCTTTACGCCCTTAATCTAAGGGGAGGAATTAGAATATGGGTGTAGGACCCGCCTTCGCCAAAGCTATGGCGGGCAGGCGTCGGACCCCGGACGATTTTATGTTATAATACCCGTATGAAGCGCGGTCTGACTGTTTTATTAATGGTGCTCCTGGCGAGTGCGGTATTTTCCGTTATTCCCGCGAGCCAAGCGCAGGAGACTCTAAAGGATCAAATCGAGGGGTTGAACAGCGAGGTCAAAAACAAACGCAACCGCGTGAATGAGCTGGATGGCTTGATCAACACTTATCAAAAAAAGATTCGCGAACAAGAAACCCAGCAAGTCAGTTTGCAAAATGAAATTCTGATTTTGGACAACCGCGTGCGCGAAAAGGAGTTGCGCGCTCTGCGCACCAAAACTGAAATCGAAACCATTAATCTTGAGGTCGACGCCCTGGATACTTTGCTCAAGCGCCAAGAGGAGCGCATCTACAAACAAAAAGATTTAACCGCGCTCTTAATCCGCCGCATTCATCAAGCGGACGAAATCAGTCTGGTGGATGTTTTTTTAACGCGGCCATCGCTCTCCTCATTTTTTGACAGTTTGGAAAAAATCAAACGCTTGGAGCGCAATTTGGGCGATTCAGTCGGGGATTTAAAAACCGCGCGCACTTATTTGGAAGAAACTAAAAATCTGCGCAATACGCGGCGCGAAGATTTATTGAACCAAGAAACACAACTCAAAACCGATCAGCAAAAAATTCTTGAGGAGCAGTCAGTCAAAATTTCGCTGGTCTCTCAAACCGAGCGCAATCAACAGAGTTTTGAGCGCATGCTCTATGAGTTGCGCCAAGAGATGCAAGGCATGGCTGATGACGTAGCGCGGCTGGAAGAGCAATTAAAAAATAAATTGGACAACGTGGATCAGGCGCTGGCGCGCGGCGATGTTTTGCTCAATTGGCCGGTCAGCCCGGCGCGCGGCATCACGGCCGTGTTTCATGATACGGATTATCCCTTCCGCCATTTATTTGAACATCCGGGCACAGACATCCGCGCTTCCGTGGGTACGCCGGTGCGCGCCGCGGCCGGCGGTTATGTGGCCTGGAATAAAAAGGGGAGTATGTATGGGAATTATTTGATGATCATCCACCCGGGCGGCATCGCCACGGTCTACGCGCACCTCTCTAAATTCGCGGTGGGCGCAGATACTTATGTGGAGCGCGGACAAATCATTGGCTATTCCGGCGGCATGCCGGGCCAAGATGGCGCCGGACTTTCCACAGGTCCGCATCTGCATTTTGAAGTGCGCCAAGGCGGCATTCCGGTAAATCCTGAAAACTTTCTCCCCAGCGGCGGATTAGCAATTAATAATTGAAGAAACTAAAATTTCCTCCAACTCTTGAAGAGTGGAAACATGCACCAACTTGGTGCGCAGATGTTTGTATCCGGGCAAGCCTTTGAAATACCAAGGGAAGTGTTTGCGCAATTTAATCAAACCTTTTTCTCCATAATGTTCAACTTGCAAGCGCGCATGCTCCAATACCACCTGAACCCGCTCATCCATATCAGGTTTATGACTCGGTACTCGGGACTCGGCACTCGAGACTTCCGCAAAAATCCACGGATTACCCAGCGCTCCGCGCGCAATCAACACGCCGTCCGCATTGGAACGCGCCAGCGCTCCGCGCGCCGTCTCCACAGAAACAATATCTCCGTTGACCAAAACCGGAATTTTTACATTCTTTCGCGCCTCACCCACGCGATCCCAATTGGCTGTTCCGCTATAACCTTGGGCTTTGGTGCGGCCATGAATGGTAATCAAATCCGCGCCAGCATCTTCAAGCACTTTCACAAATTCCAAAATTTCGCGATCATTGCTCCAACCCAAACGCGTCTTCACGCTCACCGGAACTTTCACCGCTTGCTTTACGGCTCGCACCAAACTCGCGGCCAAATCCGGATCCTTCATGAGCGAGGCGCCATGAAAACTCTTGACGATCTTATGCGCCGGACAGCCCATGTTGAGATCAATGGCATCGGGCTTAAAACGCTCCTCAATTATCTGCGCGGCTTTTGCCATAGTCTCGGGGTTGGAACCAAAAATCTGCTGCACCACGGGTCGCTCGGCTAAATCAAACTCTGCCATGCGCAAAGTTTTTTCATTCAAATGCGCAATCGCGTCAGCCGAAACCATCTCGCGATACACCACTTGCGCCCCAAATTTTTTGCACAATAAACAAAAAGGCGAATCTGTAAAATCCGCCATGGGCGAGAGTCCGACAATGGGACGTTTTATTTTTTTCCAATCAAACATTTTTAATCAATTACCGCTGGCGCCTGCATGGGCGCGGCAAACTTTTCTGACATGAGCTGATTTATTTCTGTGGCGTTAAAATCAAAACAATATCGTCCCATCGGATGCCGCCAAAACAAAGAATCCGGATAAGGCGCAAATTGATCCACGGTCGGCACTTGGGTTGTATCGGTTTCAAATATCGCGCAAAGAGTATAATTTTTTGCATCCTTCACGCTGTATTCATAGGGCTCCAAGGTTTGAGGATCGTTAATCGACTCCAAAGAAAATTGTCGGCTCTTGGTAAGTGTCTCCAATTTTTCAGGCACATGTCCCTCGGCCTTCCAATAAGCATCCGCCGCATACGCAATCTGCTGCAAGTGGCTCAAGCGCCGTTCATCCATGCGGCGCAATCTCTCATTGCCCGGCGTGCCGGATAAAATAAAACCGCCGACCAAGGCTATGGCCACGGCTGCAGTCACGATGCTCGCAAAAATTTTTAGTCCTTTCGTAGATCCCATAAATAATATCCAAAAATTGCGCCCGAGATGATTAAGATGATCAGGCATTTAATGGCAAAGCGCAGAGTCAAATCGCCGTTCATAAAGTTGAACAACAACGTGATCAGATCGCCGATAATGATACCGGCCGCGATAAACAGCGTCATGTAAGTCAGCCACTTGCGAATGCGCGATAAGCGGCGCAATAAATCTTTGGCCAGCATCTTCCGAATCAGCGAAGAGATGTAGAAAAAAATCGGATAGGCGATGATGAGCGATGCTGTGCCCATGCGGATGGCGTGGCGAGATTCATCCAAATAATAATCCGAACTAAGCGGATCAGGCAGCCAATGATTAGTGAATTGGAACAAAAGCGTGCCAAAACTCACGGCGCTGATATACAAAGTCAAAAACATCAGGAGGTATAAAAACGCCTCACGCGCCGGGTCGGTTTTCTTTAGAGTTTCTTCCATACTTGCGTACTATACCACAAACCTCTGCCGGCGACAGAATCAGCACGATCGTGTCGATTGTGTCGTAGCTATGGCAAATAGGGCTAAAATATGCCAGAATACGCCCCATGTCAGAGTTTAAATTAAATCTGCCTTATCAACCGGCCGGAGATCAGCCTGAAGCTATTCAGGCCTTGATTCAGGGTGTGGAGCAAAAAAAGCGCTTTCAAACCTTGCTCGGCGCCACAGGCACGGGCAAAACTTTTACCATTGCCAATGTTATTCAGGCCGTGAAAAAACCCACGCTGGTCATCGCGCACAACAAAACCTTGGCCGCTCAACTGTGCAATGAGTTTCGCGAATTTTTTCCGAACAACGCTGTGGAATATTTTGTGTCCTATTATGATTATTATCAACCCGAGGCTTACATCCCGAACAGCGATACGTATATTGAAAAGGAGGCCATGGTGAATGAAGAGATTGATCGTTTGCGCCACAGCGCCACGCAAGCCTTGCTCACGCGCCAAGATGTGATTATCTGCGCGTCGGTTTCGTGCATTTATGGTTTGGGCGCGCCCGAAGCATATGAAAAAACTATTTTGCATTTGAAGATGGGGGATGATCTTAAACGCGAAAACGTGATTGAACGTTTGATCGACATGCAATATTCGCGCACCAACGCCGATGTTTTGCGCGGTACCTTTCGCGTACATGGCGCGGTTTTAGAAATCATGCCGGCCAATGAAGAGGTGATTTATCGCGTGGAAGCGCCGGGCGGCCGCGTGTCAGCCATTCTCAAAACTAATCCGGTTGCGCGCAAAACCATTCAAGAACAAGAGGCGCTGTGGATTTTTCCGGCCAAACATTTCATCACGCTCGGGTCTGAACGCGAGCGCGCCATCAAAGATATTCGACGCGAATTGGACGGACGGCTCGAGTGGTTTGAAAAGCAAGGAAAATTATTGGAGGCTGAACGCTTGGAGCGCCGCACTAAGTTTGATTTGGAGATGATTGAGAATCTGGGCTATTGCAATGGCATTGAAAATTACTCGCAACATTTATCCGGACGCGCGCCGGGTGAACCGCCCGACACTTTATTTTCCTATTTGCCCAAAGATTTTTTACTGGTGATTGACGAATCTCATGTGACGGTTCCGCAAATCCGCGGCATGCATGAGGGCGATCGCTCGCGCAAAGATACGTTGGTGGAATATGGTTTTAGATTGCCCAGCGCGCGCGATAATCGACCTTTGACCTTTCATGAATTTGAACAAAAAATCAAACAAATCATTTTTGTTTCTGCCACGCCCGGACCTTATGAGCTGGAACATTCAAGTAAAATCGTGGAGCAAATTATCCGCCCCACCGGCCTGGTTGATCCTGAAGTGATCATCCGCCCCATCTCATCTCAAATCAACGATGTGATTGAACGAATCGCGGCCGCGGTCAAACATGGCGATCGCAGCCTCATCACCACGCTGACCAAAAAAATGGCCGAAGATCTGGCTGAATATCTAAAGGAGAAAAAAATTCGCGCGCGCTATCTACATAGCGGAATCAAGACCGTGGAGCGCTTGGAAATTCTAAGTGATTTTCGGCGCGGAGAATTTGACGTACTGGTCGGCGTGAACTTATTGCGCGAAGGTTTGGATCTGCCTGAAGTGGCGCTGGTTGCAATTTTAGACGCGGACAAAGAAGGCTTTTTGCGTTCAGAAACTTCACTCATTCAAACCATTGGCCGAGCCGCGCGCAATATCCGCGGGCAAGTCATTCTTTACGCGGATGGAATCGCGGGATCAATGAGGCGCGCGCTGGATGAGACTGACCGCCGCCGCACCAAACAAGCCGCGTACAATAAACTGCATGGCATTACGCCCAAATCCATTATCAAGGCCCTGACCGACACGCGCCAGATTTTAGGATTGTCAGCCGGGCACAAAGACGTGAAAGAAATTTTGAAATTGGAACTGGCCGCTGAAACAGCTGATCTGCAAAAAGTTTTGAAGAAAAAGGAACATGAGATGAAACAAGCGTCCGAAGATTTGGAATTTGAACTGGCCGCAATTCTGCGCGATGAAATCACCGCGATCATGAAAGAGATGAAAAAGCGCGAAAAATCCGCAACTCCAACCAAACCCAAAAAACCGCCTCGCCACGGCCACACGAAATAGACATGTCATCGCGAGCGTAGCCCCGTAAAACGGGGCGCAGCGTGGCGATCTTTACCGAAAGATTGCTTCGCTCCGAATGTCTTCGGGGCTCGCAATGACAAAAGGTGTTATAATATTTTATAGCTATGCAACCCAAACATCTTAAAATCGTATTGATCATTTTAGCGCTGACCGGCCTAGGTATGCTTGGTTACATCCTTTACATGTTTCAAAAAACCGCTGTGCCCGTAGCGTCGGTTGATATTTCATCGCCCACAACTAAAAAAATTCCCGCTCCGGAGCGCGCGTTTATTCAACTCGGCAGAGCCTCAACCGCCGCGCAAAAAGGCGGCACATGGTCCATCAACATTACCACCAATACTTGGGCTAAATGTTTGGCTGATGTGTATGATCCAAGCGAAACAGTCGTCCCCATCGGCGTAAAAAAAGCCGAGGCAACTTTTATTTCACCTGGAAAATTTGAATGGGTTTGGGATGTGCCCTCCGATGCGGCCGGCGGCAAATGGACTATCCGCATGCTTTGCGGGACTTTTGATAACTTGGCCACGGCCGACCAAACCGTGACCGTGCAATAAAAAATTTACCCGCGCAATCTTGACCGGTGCGCGGTTTTATGTTAGAGATTGAACTCTCGCGAGAGGGCTTCGAGGCGTCATATCGAAAGACTAAAAGTCGCCCAAGGGCAGGGACTAGCCCTGCCCCTACAAAAACCATGAATTAAGAACTAGAGAAAGGGGAGACTAGAGGTGGTTTGTTGTAAAACTCTGCTATCACTGTCTCCCCAACCTTTTCCGCGAGAGGACTCGAGCTGTTTTATCGAAAGACTTGGAGCGCCGTGTCCTCTCGCTCTTTTCATGGGCGAACGCCGTTCGCCCCTACGTTCATTCGGGCGTGATGAATCACGCCCCTACAACCAATCTCTAAGAGGTCTCGCCGTCCGCTGTCGAAAGACTTAAGTGGTGGTGACCTCTCTGCCCTCGTGATCCGACATCTGTCGGCTTGCGGGGCTTTTTTATACATTGACGGTATACGTTCCGCGCGACACCATGTATGATAATTAAAACTTATCTATGGATCCGGTGGAGGAAATAAAAGCTCGCTTGGATATTGTTGACGTAGTTCAAGAATATCTGCCCATGAAACCGGCTGGCACCGGCAGTTTTAAGGGTCTGTGCCCGTTCCATCAAGAAAAATCACCCAGCTTTTTTGCCAATCGCGCGCGCCAATCTTGGCACTGTTTTGGCTGTGCGCAAGGCGGCGACGCCATCTCATTTGTCATGCGCATGGAGGGCATGGAATTCCCCGAGGCTCTGGAATTATTGGCGAACAAAACAGGTGTTCAATTGCCAAAATTCGATCCGCAAAAATCTTCGGAGAAAAAACGCTTGCACGAAATCAATGACTTGGCCGCGCACTGGTTTCGCTACACGTTGCTAAAAGATCCGCGCGCTGAATATTGCCGCGACTATGTTACGGCGCGGGGTATTGATGTGCTGACCGGCGACTTGTGGATGATCGGCTACGCGCCCAATAGTTGGGACGGACTAACTAACGCGCTCAAAGCCAAGGGCATTTCAGATGAAGAACTGCTCAAGGCCGGCCTGGTTTCAAAGAGCGAACGCAGCCGCGGAGTTTATGATCGCTTTCGCGATCGCCTGATGATTTCCATCTATGATATTCACGGAAACGCTGTTGGTTTTACCGGCCGCCTTTTACCCCTGGCGCCGCAACTTCAAAAAGATGCCCAATCAAATGAACAGGGAGCTAAATATGTGAACACGCCCGAGACGCCGGTGTATAAAAAAAGCTCCATCCTGTTCGGTTTGGATAAAGCCAAAGGAGAAATCAAACGCCAGGATTTGGCCATAATTGTTGAGGGAAACATGGATGCGCTGACTTCGCACCAATTCGGCGTAACCAATGTGGTGGCCTCTTCGGGCACGGCTTTAACCGAGGATCAGCTCAAATTACTCAAGCGCTTTACCAACAATTTAATCATCGCCTTTGATCAGGATTCAGCCGGCAAAGCCGCCACCATCCGCGGCCTGGATATTGCGCGCAAAATGGATTTTAATATCAAAGTAATCAGCCTGCCGGATGATGCGGGCAAGGATCCGGACGAAGCTATTCGCAAGGATATAAATATTTGGAAGGACGCCATTCGCCAAGCCCAGGGGCTGTTGGAGTGGCTGTATAAAAACGCTTTCAAAAATAAATCTGCGGCGCGACCCGAAGAAAAAAAATTAATTGCGCGCGATTTACTGCCCGAGTTCCAACGCATCGCGGATGCCGTAGAAAGAGATGCTTGGATCAAACGTTTGGCTGATGATTTGGCTGTGTCAGCTGATGCTTTGCGCCAAGCTATAAAACCCGCGAGCTCAAATTTCAATGAACACAAAACTAGTTCATCACCGGCGCCCAAGGCCGCGGTCAACGCTCAACCGAACCGCGACGAGCAACTGCGCGATCGGCTTTTAGCCATACTCCTCCTGCAACCGAAGCTGGAAGCGCTTGCCAAGAGTTTATTAAAAGGTTATAATTTGCCCCTAAATATAACCGCCGAACAAGCCGACTTTTTAGCCATTTTGGCTGATCGGGAGTTTGAGGATCAAGCGGCCGGTACTTTACAAAAAGAATTGGAAACGGTCTGCACGATTCTGTATAGCGAATATCGCACGCGCGAACGCCAGCGCTTGGAGCAGGAGATGCGCCAAGCTGAAAATCAGGGCGACGCCGCGCGCATTCAAGATTTACTCGCACAATTTAATAATTTATAGCTTCTAATTTTCTAATCACTGCGTTCGATTCCGGCGGCCCTCGGATATTCCTGCTTCCAGGATATCGCTTGGCTCCTGCTGATTACGAATGCTGACGCCTATGGCCAAAACGTCTTTCAAGAAAAAAAGACCCTTTAAGTCGACGCGTAAATTTACCAAAATTCATCGCGTTCGCCCGGCGGCCAAGCCGCAATACAAGCAAAAAAAGAAAAAGTTATACGTTAAAGCCGCACCCCCATCCAACGAGGTGCTGGATAAGTTATTTGATAAAGCGCGCACGCGATGTTTTTTGACGAAAAACGAAATCATGTACGCTTTTCCCGAAGTGGAAGATTATATTCCGGTGTATGAAAATTTCGTTGATCGCTTGGATGCCGCGGGTATCAGCGTAGTGGAAATGAAGGAGGGTATTTTGGGCCACGATCAAGAGCGCCATGATGTGATGGCTGTTCTGCACAGCACGGATGACAAACGCGGGCGCGTGGATCCGTTTGATCTCACAGCTGATTCCATTCAAATGTACTTGCGCGAAATCGGTAAAATTCCCTTGCTCACAGCAGAAGACGAGGTGAGTTTGGCCAAACGAAAAGAGAAAGGGGAGAAGGAAGCTGAAAAAATGCTGATCGAGGCCAACTTGCGCTTGGTGGTTTCCATCGCCAAAAAATTCATCGGCAAATCATTGTCATTATTGGATTTGATTCAAGAGGGCAACATCGGCCTATTCCGCGCCGTGAAAAAATTCGAATATCGCAAGGGCTATAAATTTTCCACCTATGCCACGTGGTGGATTCGCCAGGCCATCACGCGCGCCTTGGCTGACCAGAGCCGCACCATCCGCATTCCGGTGCACATGGTTGAGACCATCAACAAGTTCCAGCAGGTTCAGCGCCAATTGATTCAGGATTTAGGACGCGAACCCCTGCCCGAAGAAGTTGCGGCGGAGATGGGTATTGAGGTGGGCAAAGTGCGCCACATCATCAAGATTTCGCAGGACACGGTGTCGCTTATGACTTCAGTGGGCGAGGATGATGAAGATTCAACTCTGGAAGATTTTATTGAGGACGTAAAGAATGTGACGCCGGATCGCGCCGCCGCCTTGATGTTGCTCAAAGATTATGTGGTGGAAATCATTAAAGACTTGTCACCGCGCGAACAAAAAATTCTGGAGATGCGCTTTGGTTTGGTGGATGGCGTATCGCACACTTTGGAAGAAGTGGGTAAAGAATTCGATGTGACGCGCGAACGCATTCGCCAAATTGAGGCCAAGGCCATTGAAAAAATCAAACTGAATCCGGGGATTAGAAAGTTGATTGATTATTAAAGCCGCGCATCAAGAAATAAAAAAAGAGATCCGGTAAAAATCGAATCTCTTTTTTTGGCTCCGAACGCTGAACGAAATCCGAACTTTTTTTAGCGAAAATCCGAACGCTGAATTTTGACGCTCCGCCCCGTCGCCGCTCGTTA
>JAGVIJ010000066.1 GCA_020056125.1 bacterium
CGACGCTCTTCCGATCTAAGAATAAATTTTTGTGCGGATTCGCCGATGGACAAAATCAAAATCACCGAGGCGATGCCGATCACAATGCCCAGCATGGTGAGCGCCGAGCGGCCGCGCGTTCGGATCAAACTGCGCACGGAATTGGTAACTAAATCTTTGACGGTCATGTCTATCACCCTTCGCCAGGATTAATGGCAGGGTGATGCCCCGAAGTCCCCCTTCATATGAAGCTTCGGGGGACGAAGGGGAGGGTGGTAAAAGGCTACGGGTGATGAATCCTATTAAATGATGTTACTCTGTAGTCTTGCCATAGGAAGATTCATTTTTTCAAACCATCTTGGTTGACGGTGCGGCGATGCAACACCGGAGTGTCAGCCACGATCACGCCATCTCTCAATTGTATGATGCGTTCGGTGTGTTCGGCTGTGTGGGTTTCGTGCGTCACCAAAACAATGGTATGGCCGTGTTTGCAATGCAGATCCTCCAAGAGCGCCATGACTTGCGCGCCGGTTTTGGAATCCAAGTTGCCTGTGGGCTCGTCCGCAAAAATCACTTTTGGTTTGCGAATCAAGGCGCGCGCGATAGCCACGCGTTGGCGTTCTCCGCCGGACAACTGATGCGTTAAACTGCCCATGCGTTCAGTCAGCCCGACCTCTTCGATAGCCTGGCGCGCCAGCGTATTGCGCTCGGCTACCGGAACATCGGAATAGAGCAAGGGCACTTTGACGTTTTCCAGCACGCTCATTTTGGGCAAAAGATTGAAGAGTTGGAAAATAAAACCCACCTGCTCCCCGCGCATGCGCGCCAACTCATCTTCATTCAAAGTTGAAACATCGCGGCCGTCAAAAAAATATTGGCCGCTGGTGGCCGTGTCTAAAAAACCCAGGATGTGCATCAAAGTGGATTTGCCCGAACCGGATGGCCCCATGATGGCTACAAACTCCCCGGGCATGATTTCACAATTCACGCCGTGCAGAACCGAGGTCACCAAATCACCGGTCACGAATTCTTTGGTGAGCTCAACGGTTTTAATAATGGGCGTGCGTTGGCTTTTCATTTTATTAAGGAAGAGTTTCACCGGTGATCACCCATTCTCCAACTTCTAAACCTTGTAAGACCTCAATGCGTCCTTCGTCACCGCGCAAACCCAATTGGATGGTGCGTTGCACCGCTTGATTGTTTGCCAACACGCGCACGG
This sequence comes from bacterium, assembly GCA_020056125.1. Classification (GTDB taxonomy): domain Bacteria; phylum Patescibacteriota; class Patescibacteriia; order 2-12-FULL-60-25; family 2-12-FULL-60-25; genus JAHIUG01. The sequence continues at coordinate 1,199 of JAGVIJ010000066.1, forward strand.
TTTTGGCGCCATCCGGTTGAGTGCGTACGGCGCGCAAAGGAATCACCAAGACATTTAAACTCTCACCGGTTTTGACCGTAACGTTGGCTGTCATGCCCGGCTTAATATCTTTGCCGTCAGTCGTGATTTGCACCCGGACAATATAATAGACCGCGTCTTGCACTAAAGTCTGGTCAGGATTTTCGCTGGTGACCGCACCTTTAAAAATCACATCATCGCCATACGCGTCCAAGGTGATATCAGCGGATTGCCCAACTTGAATTTTAGCAATGTCGGTTTCCGGCACCATGACTTCAATATCATATCCATCGCTCCCCACCATGGTGACAATGGTTTGATTGGCGGTTACACGTTCGCCTGTGTCCGGCAAAATTTCAGCGATCACGCCATCCACCGGCGCAATAATTTGCAGACCCTTTACATCGTTCAAAGCCTTCTCATAATTCGCCCGAGCTTGTTGAATTGAAGCGCGCAAACTCGCCACATCCACGGGTCGCGGATCACTGCGCTTGAGTTTAAGCGACGCCTCGCTGGAATCCAGCGCCGCTTTTTTAATTTCCACTTGAGTTTGAGCGGCCAGCACCTCGGTGATGGCATCTGTTTTAGCCGTAGCTAAAGCCGTGATCGTAGCCTGATAAGCATCTTCTAATTTTTGAATAGCCTCGGTGCGCGTGAGTTCAGCGCTGGTGGTGGACTGCAACGCGGTTTGCACTGTGGTGTATTGGGTGGAAATGCTGGTGCGATCAGTATCAATCAGCGCTTTTTTGGTATCCAAAGTGGTCAGAGTTAAATTAACAGAAGTAATGGAGGCGGCTAGAACTTTTTGCACGTCAGTCAGATAAGTTTGCGTTTTATTGATAGCGTCCACGATTAAATCACCGGCCGCTTGAATGGCCGCGTTATCGGAATTGGAAGTTAATTTGGAAGTGGCGGTTTCAGCCGTAGCCTTGGCCGCTTTGGCGATTTTATAAGAATCTTGCGCGCGCTCCATTGAACCGGATAACAAAATACCCAAAACATTTTTGAAACTTTGATTGGCCGCCGTATCATCCACGCCGATAATTTGATCGCCGTCAGTCAAACCTGTTTGCAGCGGCCCCAGAGCCGTCAGCAACTTGGCGCGCGCGCTGTCATAAGTATTGCGTACGGTCTGCGCTTGAATGGCTTTTTGATTATCCAAATTATTTTTGGCCGACGTCACATCCAATTCAGCTGAACTCAAATCATTCACCGTGGTCAACTTGGCGGATTCAAGATCAGCCAGCGCTTTGTTGTAAGCGGCTTGCGCTTGTTGCACATCGGTTTCCGCCACGCGAATAGCCTCCGGAGTTTCGCCAGCGAGTTTGGCTTGAAGATTAGCCACGGCCACAGCCAAAGCCGCCTCTGCGCTTTTGGCCGCATACGTCACATCATCGCCTTTGAGCACTGCCAACACATCGCCCTGTTTTACCAGCTGGCCGACTTTGACGCGCAGTGCATCCACAGTGCCGCCATTTTTAAAAGATAAATCAATGCGCGCCGCGGGCTTAATTTCACCGGTCACCTCCACGGTTTGGATCAAATCGCGCCGCTCCACAGCCGAAGTTTCATAAACCGGCTGTTTGGTTCTGCTGCTCCACAGCCAAATTGCCGCGATGCCGACAACCAGCACGCCCAATATGAGATAGGCTTTTTTTCGGCGCAAAAAATTCAATAAAGGCATAACTTATTGAGGAATATTAGCTTGTCTGTGGGATTTAGTCTAGACGCATTTATACGAATTAATATTGACAGGTTGGTGAAATTTTTATAGTTTGGCACCACACTCATTTACAACAGGAGAAAATTGCATGTTGAACTACCGCGCGGTCGGCACTCGCTGTGCTGTGGACATGGGTGAGTTGGCTCAAGCTCTGGACCTCCCGGAGGAGCGAGTCGCGTGTCTACTCGCCCAAATCGGATTCGACATGTGTCGCGCTGATCCCGTGCACTGGGCCAAACAACTCGTGGGTCAGGCCAACTACCACCGCGATGCGCCATTCGAACTGGCTCCGCAAGTCGTGGACTGTTCCAGCCTGACCAAGTGGGTCTACCACCAATGCGGCATCTGGTTGCCTCGACAGGCCGTTCAACAGAGGAGAAGGACCGCCGCTCATCCGGTCAAACTCCGTAACCTGAGAGCCGGCGATCTGGTGTTCCGTACCGGTTATGGCAACTCCTGGTATCCGGATGAGGACATCAGCCAAGGCGTAGGGCACGTGGGTCTGGCCACAGGTCAGGACACTGTGATCCACGCCATCAAGTGGGACGGCATCAAAGAAACGTCCCTCAAATCGTTCTTGGGCAAGTGGCCCCGTCACGGCGCCACCCGCGTCTTGCCAGCCGAGCGTTGCATCCTGACACTGGTCTGCAACATGGTGCACGGCATCGAGTACTCGGAGGATGTGTTCTTTCTGCTCCAAGCAAACCTGTACGAGCAGCACAGCCGCGGCCGCAAGAACAAGCGCCGCGCCAAATCCTAACCCGCCGGTCTTCTCTTTCCCCGCCCGGCGGGATTTTTTATTGCTATTTTTGAAAAAAATTGATAGTTTATCTGCATGTCCAATGAATATCATGCGCGCGAAATCGAGCCCAAATGGCAAAAACAGTGGGAGCAAGATGGGATTTATCATGCGGCTCGAGAATTACCTACCGCGAAAAATGAAGCACCCCCCCGCCATAAGCGGGGTGGTATCGCGGAATCCGCCGAAGCCATCCGCTCTGCGAAGGCGGACAAAAAATTTTACGGCTTGATTGAATTCCCCTATCCCTCGGGCGAGGGTTTGCATGTGGGGCATCCGCGTTCATATACGGCCATTGATATTGTGACGCGCAAGCAACGCATGCAAGGGAAAAATGTGCTCTACCCCATGGGCTGGGACGCCTTTGGTTTGCCCACTGAAAATTTCGCCATCAAACACAAAATCAAACCGCAAGACGCCACGCGGAAAAATATTGCGAACTTCACGCGCCAACTCAAGTCGCTGGGCTTGGGCTTTGATTGGTCGCGCGAAATCAATACCACTGACCCGGCGTATTATAAATGGACGCAGTGGATGTTTTTACAATTTTTCAAACACGATCTGGCTTACAAGGCCAAGACTCTGATCAACTGGTGCCCATCGTGCAAAATCGGTCTGGCTAACGAAGAGGCACAAGGCGGAATTTGCGAACGTTGCGGCGGCACAGTGGAAAAACGCGAAAAGGAACAATGGATGATTGCCATCACCAAATATGCGGATCGCTTACTGTCCGATCTCGACACCGTGGACTATCTGGACAAGATCAAAACTCAACAAATCAATTGGATCGGTAAATCCCAAGGTGCCACTATTGATTTCAAAATAAAACCTACTCACTACTCACTACCCACTACTCACTCCAACCCGATCCGCGTCTTCACCACACGACCGGACACCTTATTCGGCGCCACGTTCCTGGTAGTATCGCCCGAGCTCGCTAAAACTTGGATGGACGCGGGATGGAAAGCGCCGCGAGCGGTCAGCGCTTATATCAAATCAGCCCTGAAGCGCACCGAAGAGGATCGCGCTACCACCGACAAAGAAAAAACCGGCGTGGCTTCAGGTATTGAGGCGGTGAATCCGGCGACCGGCAAACCCATTCCCATTTGGATCGCGGATTATGTGCTGGCGGGTTATGGCACCGGAGCCATCATGGCTGTACCGGCGCACGATGAGCGCGATTTTGCATTCGCTAAAAAATTTAAATTGCCGATTGTGCAAGTGGTATCCTCGCCTGAAAATTCTTCAAAAATGACAGCGGCTTTTACCAGTGAGGGCGTAAATATAAATTCCGATTTTTTGGATGGGCTAGCTACTCCGGAGGCTAAAGAAAAAATGATCAGCTGGTTGCAAAAAGAAAAACACGGCGAGCCGGCCGTGACCTACAAACTGCGCGACTGGGTATTTTCGCGCCAGCGTTATTGGGGCGAACCCATTCCGATTATCAACTGCGCCAAGTGCGGTTATGTGCCGGTGCCGGAAAAAGATTTGCCGGTCAAACTGCCCGAGGTCAAAGCCTACGAACCTACTGACACGGGTGAGTCGCCGCTCGCGGCCATCAAATCCTGGGTGGAGGTTAAGTGCCCCAAATGCGGAGCCAAGGCCAAACGCGAAACCGACACCATGCCCAACTGGGCCGGTTCATCGTGGTATTTTTTGCGCTACTGCGATCCGCAAAATGATCAAACTTTTGCCGCGCCTGAAAAACTCAAATACTGGATGCCGGTTGATCTGTACAACGGCGGCATGGAGCACACCACTTTGCATCTTTTGTATTCGCGCTTTTGGTACAAATTTTTGTGGGACATCGGCGCCATCCCCAAAGAGTGCGGCGCTGAACCATACCGCATGCGGCGTTCGCATGGTCTGATCTTAGGTGGCGGCGGAGTGAAGATGTCCAAGTCCAAAGGCAACGTGATCAATCCGGATGATGTGGTAGCCGAGTATGGCGCTGATGTGTTTCGCGTGTACGAAATGTTCATCGGGCCGTTTGACCAAGATGCGCCCTGGGACACGCATGGCATCGAAGGAGTAAAACGGTTTTTGGAAAAGGTTTGGCGTCTCTTCTCTAATTTCCATCTTCCATCTTCCACCTTCCATCTTCCCAATGCGACAGAAACTCTGCTCCATCAAACAATCAAGAAGGTCGGCGAGGATATTGATTCATTAAATTTCAACACAGCTGTGTCAGCCCTGATGATCTTAGCCAATGCGTTAGCTGAGTCGGGCGCGGAAAAAATCTCTCGCGACACGGCGGAAATTTTCTTAAAATTATTGGCGCCTTTTGCTCCACATATCACCGAAGAATTGTGGCGCGGGCTGGGACATAAAGAGACCATCCATTTATCCGAGTGGCCCAAATTCAATCCGAAAAAAATCACGGCCGCGACTTTTGAGTTGGTGATTCAAGTCAACGGCAAAGTGCGCGATCGCATTTCCGTCCCCTCCGGCATTTCAGCCAAAGAGGCGGAACGCCAAGCCTTGGCCTCGGAGAAAGTGCAAGGTTTTTTAGCCGGCAAAAAGCCGCAAAAGATCATCTATGTCCCGGGCAGATTGGTGAGCATTTCGGTTTGACTTTTCCCTGCAAATACCGCAAGCTTTAACCAGTTTATGACTGGTACCTACGGCGTGCCTGTCGTGGACATGAAGACAGGCGGGCCAGAATTTGCACAGCGCTTTGGCACTGGATTGGAGAAGGTTGGATTTGTCGTGATTGTGAATCATGGCATCGAAGCGCGCCTCCTAAAGCGAGTCTATGAAATTGCTCGCCAAGTCTTCGCTCTGCCCACTGAAATCAAAAAAAAATACGAAACGCCCGAAACCGGCCGGCAGGTTGGCTACACGCCGTTTCAGATGGAACACGCCAAGGGCAGCGACCTGCCCGATCTCAAAGAATTTTGGCACCTGGTGCGGCCGGGCAATCGCAGTTATTTAAATGTTTTTCCGGACGAGATTCCGGAGTTTGAAATGATCATGCCCGAGCTGTTTCGCTCGCTGGATAAAATTTCTGTTCGTTTGATCCGCGCCTTGGAATATTATTTCCATTACAGTCCCAACCAATTGGAAGAATTGGTTCAAGAGGGAAATTCTGTTTTGCGCGTTCTGCACTACCCTGACATCGTACCGGGCATGGAGGGTGTGCGCTCGGCGGCGCACGAGGATATTAATTTTTTAACTTTGATGGTGGCGGCCACAGCAGCCGGATTGGAAATAAAAAATCGAGATGGCGTCTGGATTCCGGTTCATCATCCGCCCGGCTCAATCGTGGTCAATGCCGGCGACATGCTCGAATTATTTACCTTTGGAAAATTTCCTTCCACCACACACCGCGTGATCAATCCTGCAAAACCTGACGGCGGCCGCTATTCCCTGCCGTTCTTTGTGCAGCCGCGACCCGAAGTTCCGCTGGTCACAGCCGGCGGCTTTCTCGCTCAAAGATTAAGAGAAAATAGAGTCATGACTTAAACCGGCCGGAACGCTCGAATCACGGCGCGGACTACTCCTTGAATTAATGGGTCGTGGCAATAGATGGGCTTCATGGATGAATTTGCCGGTTGCAGACGGATGCGATCGCGCTCGCGATAGAAACGCTTGAGCGTGGCATAGGCATTATCTAACAGCGCCACCACCACATCGCCATTTTTAGGCGAAGGGTTGCGCTCCACCACCACATAATCGCCGTCTAAAATTCCATCCTCAACCATGGAATCGCCTTTAACGCGCAACACATAAGAGTTGGCTGAATCAGGCGCCAGCTCAACCGGCACAGCCATAGTCTCATGCTCGGCCACGGCCTCGATCGGCTGACCAGCCGCGATCAATCCGGCTAAAGGCAAGAGCACGCTCCGGCTCCAGCGCACAGCCTTATCCGTGGGCTCAAGATCGCGCGAAGTGGCTGAACCTGACTCGTGTAAAAATCCGCGCTCGCGCAAAGCTTGAATGTGCACATGCACTGTAGAAGGAGAAGCCAGTTCCAATCCGGACGCGATCTCGCGAAACGATGGCGGATAACCGCGGTCGTTGATGAAAGAAACGATGAAGTCTAGGACTTCTTTTTGTTTGGGCGTAAGTTTACTCATAATGCAAAATTAAAAATTCAAAATGCAAAATTAGGGTTGCTGATTTTTCACCGTTATCTGGATTTTGGCCATAATGCGTATCAATTCCATGGAAAGATCCTCGAGACGGAGCGCAGTTGCCGCATCAAGATAATCCGAATCTTTCAAGAGACGAATCCAATAATTCGCCTCCCGCGCTTCCTTATAAGCGATAGCGATTTTGCACACAAAATCTTTCGTTGTGTGGCCGCCAATCGCCTCCTCCACGTTTGCGCCTATGGATGTTCCCGCCCTTAGTAATTGTTTAGAAAGCACATACTCATTCTTGCGCTCATTCAAATTCTTATAGACCTGAATGACTTCAAGTGCGAATTGGTAGCTTTTGCTACGTAATACATTGTTTTCCATATCACGATATTTTGCATTTTGCTCTTTGCATTTTGCATTGCCTATATTATAGAACAAAAGTAGAACACTTTCAAAATCCCCTGATGTGGATAACTTTAACGCTCCAAAAACTGGCCGTTGGCTGTTGTTGGCATGACATAAATCATGCTAGGATTTCAATATATGCCAGCACCGCAACGCATCCGAGAGCTTGTCGACACCTTTCATAAAAATTATTGGTATTACCAATCTCTTGAGTACAATGAAGAACAATTGCGCCATGAGTTTTTAAACCCGTTATTTCGGTAACTCGGCTAGTCTATTATGGTAGAGTCAGGTAAAATAAAATGGATAAGGAAGAAATAGGGTTTATCGCCAGAAAAGTTAGCCCGAAGGCAGGCAAACAGCAGAATTCCATCATTGAGTCGCTCAAAGAATCATTAAAGTATTGAATGTGAAAATGGGATTTCAATCAAATAATTATGCCAAATAAAAATGGTAAAAAATTTACTTTTATAGATTTATTTGCGGGTATTGGCGGTATACGCATTGCCTTTGAGCGCGCGGGCGGCAAATGTGTTTTTACCTCTGAGTGGGATGCGCCATGCCAAGTCATGTATGAGGCAAATTTTGGGGATAAGCCGCATGGCGACATAACAAAATTGGTTGCCGAAGAAGTTCCGGATCACGATATTTTAACTGGCGGTTTTCCATGCCAGGCATTCAGTATTATTGGTAATAAATTAGGGTTTGCAGATACACGCGGGACTTTGTTTTTTGACGTCGAGCGTATTTTGAGGGTGAAACAACCGAAGGCGTTTTTGTTGGAGAATGTCAAGCAACTTACAACCCATGATAAAGGGAGAACCTTTAAAGCAATTTTGGAAAAATTAGAGAGTTTGGGATATTTTGTGCATTATAAAGTGCTGAATGGTCTTGATTTTGGGGTGCCGCAAAGAAGAGAGCGGATCATGCTAGTAGGTTTCAAAAAAAATCATCCTTTTGAATTTCCAAAACATGGGGTGGCGACAAAAACACTTGCTGATATTTTAGAGCCAGATGATGAGGTTGATAAAAAACATTTTTTGAGCGACTATTTTCGTAAAAAGTTGAAAGCAAAACTTAGGGAACAAAACAAAAAAATTACTCTTCGTCCCGTTATTTTGCATGAGAATAAGGGCGGTAATCTTGGGATACATCAACATTCTTGCGCTCTGCGCGCCAATGGCTCATATAATTATCTGACTGTAAATGGAGAACGGCGACTTTCGCCACGAGAAATGTTGCGATTACAAGGCTTTCCCGATACATTCAGGATTGTTGTGCCGGATACACAGGCAAGGAAACAGGCGGGTAATAGTGTTGTTGTGCCGCAAATTGCGGCCGTGGCATGCGCAATGATACAGGCGATGAACCAAACTCCGCAAAATAGATTGGCACAAGCGGATTTATTCACAAAGACAATAAAAATAGAAAAAGTATATGCGCACTAAATGTTTTTCAAAATCAGCTTTGGATCTGGTGATTCGCAAGTCCCGCGTTCATTTGTACAAACCAATTCAGATTGCTGAAATCCTCCATCGTCACAGGACTGAACGGGGTTGGGATTTAAACGATTTGGAATCCTACCGCAATATTTCAAAACGATGGCGGGACGAAGTATCCTCGCTTTTGGTGGGGCGTAGAAGCACATCGAGCCAGAAATATCAGGACAATATTTTCGAGGCGAACGCTATGCCACCGGCTCTGCTTGCAGAATTAGGAACGATGAATAAAAAAGGCCAAGGGTTTATTGAAGCGTATGTTTATAAAGCGCTGGAGGCGCGTCTTTCGTCGGTGAGAGGGGTCGAAGATTATATAAGAAATTCAACCGCAGATACATTCTTAATGAAAGAACTAGTCGCTCTTTTTCAAACCACTCCTGGGCTTCGGCGAAGCATAGACAAGATGTATGAAATTTTGGTTTACGCTTTGTTCGATTCAATTGTTCGCGCTTTAAAAGCTCAGATAACTCTAGAGATTGGAAACAAAGACACGGAAATTTTGAAAGATTTTGAGCGATTTATCAAAATGGTTTTGGGTGTTGATTCAAAACAGACGAAGCTTGTTTTTCCTGCCGCATTATATCGCGTGGGCGTAACCAATGCCGCGGATAGGGGGTTGGATATGTGGACAAATTTTGGTCCTGCGGTGCAAGTTAAACATCTCACTCTCACAGCGGAATTGATGGAGGATATAGCAGATAATATCACTGCTGATAAAATTGTTATTGCCTGCATTGATACAGAAAAAGATGCAATCGAGTCATTGTTAAAACAGGTTGGCTGGAGCGAAAGGATACAAGGAATTATTACTATCACTGACTTGGATGAGTGGTATAAACTTTGTTTGAGCAAAAAATACCGCGGCAATCTTGGCGAAAAATTACTCCAAAATATTGGACGAGAATTTGCCGCAGAATTTCCGTCAAGCAAAGAAATCGCGCCTTTTATGGCGAGGCGGGGGTACGATAAAATCATTATGCCGCATGATTGGCAAATCCAAATTTGATTTATGTATGGACACTGTCTCGAAACAGAAACGGAGCGAAATAATGTCTCGGATAAAAAGCCGAGACAGTAAAATTGAGACATTATTTCGTAAAGAACTTTGGAACCGCGGTTTTCGTTATCGCAAAAACTCCGGCAAATACTTCGGCAAGCCGGATATTGTTTTGAAACGGCATAAAGCAGTCATTTTTATTGATTCTTGTTTTTGGCACGGGTGCAAAAAACATTGTCGGATTCCGTCTCTTCACAAGAATTATTGGACACAAAAAATTGTTAGAAATATTGCGCGAGATAAAGAAGTTTCTATGCACTATAAAAAGCAAGGATGGAAAATTTTTAGAATATGGGAGCACGAAATTAAAAAGGATGCAGCGGCGATTATTAAAAAAATTGGTCTCAGAGCCTAGAAATTGGAATTTAATATTTGTGAATTTTTTTAAAATTTAATTCTTTATAGTAAGAGCGAATAAATTACTTGGCCTATAAACTCTACGGCCTAACCGAGGACGAAATTAAAATTGTGGAGGAAGGGGTGAAATAAATTTTAAATTTTATGGATCGTTGTTCATCTTTATTTTTCGCTTTTATGGGAGCTGGTATTAATCAGATACAACCGTTAAAGACAGGGGGTGGTTTTGAGGTGTGGCGCATGCAAAAAAAATTGGATGATTTTATTGAAGAAGTCCGAAAAAAAATTCCACCGGTAAATGACAATGCCCTTGGTAATTATCATATCGGCCATCCAGTAACAAAATTTGCCCAAAACGAAATTGATGAAGAATATTTTTCAAACGTCTCGTGGGGTCTGTTAATTCCGTGCTCAATGGAACTGGGCAAAAATGTAGTAATGTCTATTGTTGATTTATTTTCGACACGGTTTTTATATCCTTTGTTTGTCGTGGATGACATGAGTATTGAGAAGATGAAAACCAAGAGGGAGCTATGGATGTCTTTAGTAACACAAACCCAACAAGAAGTTTTTAAGAATGAATATTTTTCTCGATTCTATATTTTTTTAGAACCGATGGCTACATATGTGAATTTGGAAGAGTCAAAACGAAAATCTTGGGACAAGGAAGACTGGCGCCTGGTAGCGGCGTGGCACACATTTTGTGAATTACGGGACTACGATGACGGGAAAAATATTATTGGTTGGCAACGGGAAGCCTCGGAAATTACAGTGATTCTTGAATCATTATTGACTGCAGAAGACGCAACGCAGAATGAGGTCGGTTACCGTTTGAGAAAGCGGGCGGCTACATTAGTGGGTGACTTTTTTCCTGAAATAGAAAAAAATATAAAAAAACTTTACGATAAACGTTGCTCGTTCGTGCATGGTTCTTTTTTTGCCGAAGCTGCTAAACAGGCAAAGAAAAGTGAAGACGGTTTCCCCCTACCAGATATGGCGGAATTTGATTTTCTGGAATCACAAATTGAAGTCGCGAGGTTTGTTTTGGTAGCCTGTTTGATTCTTTCAGAGGCTACTAGAGCAAACAAATTTGACGGATATACTAAATACATGGATGTCTTAGAAGACTCCATTATTAACGTCGACATGAGAAGACGAGTAAATGAATTAGTCAATCCGGTATTATCCTTGATGCCAAAAATCCAACCTATACAAGGGAGAACTATGGTGCGAGGAGAAGATAAAAAATAATTCAATCAATAAATTATTCAATATGCCCTCACAAAATACACCGATGGAATTACACGTTACTCCACACGGCATTTATGATGGGAGTGCTCGTCTGCCATATAGCTGGAAAAACATAGATCAGCTATTTAACCAGCTACTAGATCAAGGACATGAGATTAAACTCGAACCATTCGACAATTTCACGGAATCAAAGTGCCCAGATGAATTTGCGATATTGCAAAAAATAATTGATAATTCGGACGGTAAAATTAAGTGGGGTTAAGGTATCGTATTACTTATCATTAAATTCCTGGGGAGTTGCTGATTGTTTGCCCAGGTCGATCAACCTATCTGTCCACTCTTTATTTTCTGCTGTTCTGATATAGTGCTGCCCTGTTGGAGTCGCGGCACCAAAAATATAAATATTGTCACCCGTCGTTAGATCCTTAATATAAGCCTTCCCGTTTTTATTCTCAATCCAATCATACATACTTTCACGGGTGGCCTCCCCAGCCTGTTGAGTTTGCTCATTAAGCCAAACAAAGCTTTGCATCGCCAAATGAGCCTCAAGCTTATTAACTGGAAGATTTTCTGGTTTCACCTTGGTGATTCTTATTGCCATATTGTTTCGTATCGTATATTAGCATGAAAATCTAAAATAGATGATACCATTTTCTTTCGGCTATTTCCGTTAATTTAGTTGATGTAGGAGTTTTAAAAACGCTCTCAATAACTCCGGAGATACTTTCAATAAGTTCCTTGGCTGGCCCAGGGATACTGCCTGTATCAATTTGGCTAGCGGTAGCTGGCTTATTCGGATCAGCTGGTTCAAGGACATCTCTGTTATGTCGATCGGAAATCGTTTTTAGTACATCATCCAAATACGCAGCGTTGGAATAGAATACACTAATCAGATCAAGTTCTGTTTCTTTTAAATCTTTAACAAAAAGTCCGATATTAGCGTTCCAGCTATTAGTCGGTAGTATTTTTTCAGTAAAGGTATAAGAATGATGAACTCGATAATTTCTTATCTTAGCTTCTGCATAACGGATTTCTTGGAGCACGAGCTTGGCTGCATCGCTTTTCCGATCCTTTTTTTGAAAGCGATAAATAAAAAATACAAACACGCCCACAACCAGAGTCACCGTTCCCTGATGATTATCTATATTCCACAAAACCTTGCTCAGATAATCATCAAATCGAGTTATTAGCCACATGATCATAACGACGAACAGTCTATGTTCTTGGACGCTCCTAGTCAATGGCAGTGTCCCAATAAAAATAGGAAACCGGGACACAACCCGTTTAAATCAAAGCGCATCATGATTTTTTTGACTCTGAACAGCCAATTTTATCCCCAAGCGTTGTTTTGATATTTAACTCTATTTAGAGCTTCTAGCAAGTTAGCGCTTGCTTGTTATTACTAACTTATGATATTGTCAGAGTGGAATTGTCCCCAATCTGAATTGTGGCGTTTATCGCCGCGTTTCCTTCGGGAATAGGATTGGGGATTTTTTTAATTATTTGGGCCAGATTTGGACGAAAATCTCCCGATGAGCAATGATCCTCCGATAATCATCCGACCGTTTTTTCTGTTGTCGCACGGATCTATTTATAACTCCGGCAATATAATCTGCCAGCTGTAAGAGGTTGTTGGCTGAAGAATTTTGTATCTTAACTTTTTTAATCAAACAATGGTCGGCATCGTTCATGTGTCGCTTTAAATATCTACTCAACTGATCGCGAAAGTCATTATTGCCGCTTCGATCTATGACGACCGTGGCATCATGCAATTTCTCTTTGGCATTCTCAAAGACCAGACGGCAAGCGTATTTATAAAATGATTCCTTATTCCGAAAGCCCTCCCCGTACAATCTTTCAGGATCTTTATTAATGACAATGCCATAATAAAAGAAATTGTACGGCGAAACAGCTTTTAGGAATGTACTGCGTACAAGGTGTGAATTTCGACGAAAATGAAATTCACCGTTCAGTTCCCAGCCGATTTCTCGACGAAGAAGATTAATGCGCTGATCGCAGGCGACAGCATCATCGTTATCTTCAAAGACAACTAAAGAAACCGTAAAATATTGGCTTGATCCTCGATCAAGCCTTAAGCCGGGGTCACCGGATTCGTCAATGAAAACAAGCATGGATTAAATTTATCACATCACTTGATTTTAAGACAATCTTACGTGTAAAGAAAACCGGAACATGACCCGTTTAGCGGATTTTTTCAGTTATCCCCATCTTGACAAGCCATAAAAAATTTGTAAGCGATATATACAGAGCATGCTTTTCAAATAAATCGGCGCCAAACCTAATAAGCTAAAAAGCTAAAGCCTAAGAAGCTAAACCTATATGAACTTTTCCCGTTTTATAAAACGGCTGGTTAATTGCGGACTTGTCTCCAGCACTTTAATCCTGTCGCCTCTGCCGACATTACCTTTTAACATACCTGAAGCGCGAGCCGCCTCGCCCATTGCCATCGGCGAAGTGGCCTGGGCCGGGTCTGCCTTATCCGACGCTGACGAATGGTTGGAGATTTGGAATCTCGGCGACCAAAATATATCTCTCGCCGGTTACGCTCTGACCGGAGCCAACAAACAACCCATTTATTTTCCTGATGACGCCGCCCTCCCGGCGCAAGGAGCGTACCTGGTAGCCAACTATGCGAGCGACAATGAAAAAAGCACGCTAGCTGTGGAGCCTCAACTGGTTACCTCCACTCTCTCCTTATCTAATACCGCGCTCCGCCTCGCACTCCTCGACCCCAATGGCGTTGAGATAGATGTGGCGGGCGATGGAGCTGCTCCGTTAGCCGGACATTCAGGCGACATCAAAGCCAGCATGTTCCGCAACGGCGATGCTTGGGCTACTTCCACTGCATCTTTTAATTTTGATCCGGCTGCGTCTGAATCAGGGACTCCGGGTCTCGTGGACTACTTCTTGCCTGCACCGAAAAATTCAGAGCCACTACCCGTGGAGGTTGTGTTGCCCGTAGAAGAACCTCCGGTTGAATCAGCTAGCTCCACGGTTGAATCAGTCCCGAGCTCCGAACCTCAAGCGCCTTATAATCTGGTGAGATTAAACGAGCTCATGCCTGATCCGGATGGAGAGTCTGAATGGATTGAGGTGGCCACCTTGGATCCGAGTATCGCTGTCTCATTAGACGGAATGCAGATCCATGATGCGGTAGGGAAAATTTATACTTTCACCACCGGCACGCTGGATGTAGCCACTCCTTTTGTCCGCGTGTCTCTTACCTCCGCACGCCTGAACAATGGCGGCGACACCGTGAGTCTACGCGATCCGGCTGGAAACTTAGTGGATGAATTCGTGTATGCCGATTCAGAAAAAAATCAAACCTGGTCGCGCTATCCGGACATAACCGGAGACTGGTCGCTGACCGAAGCCACGCCTGACGCAGCCAACTTGCCACCCGGCACTATAGTTGAAGTCACGCCCGAAGTTATAGTCGCTGAAGAGGTCGCGGTTAGTTCAACTGCCAACGTTTCAGAAGTTGCCGCGTCCACATCCACCGAACAAACATCTAATGAATCTCAACCGCGCTTTGATTTAGTTAAACTAAATGAAATCATGGCCAACCCGGATGGCGAGTCCGAGTGGATTGAAGTGGTCACCTTGGATTCAAACATCGCCGTCCCATTAGACGGACTGCAAATCCATGATGCTGTGGGAAAAATCTACACCTTCTCCACCGGCACATTGGATGTGGCCACTCCTTTTGCTCGCGTGTTCCTCTCATCCGCGCGCCTGAATAATGGTGGCGACACCGTGAGCCTGCGTGATTCAAATGGAAACTTACTCGACGAATTGATTTATGACGGATCAGAAAAAAATCAATCCTGGTCGCGCTACCCGGATAAAACCGGCAGTTGGTCACTGACCGAAGCCACGCCTGACGCGTCCAACTTGCCGGCGGGCACCGTGACCGAAGTTGTTCCAGAGGTTGCAGCTACATCAACTGCGATCGTCGCCGAGACAACAACCTCCACCGTGGTTGCGGAAACCGCCACGCCCGCACCGACTTCATCTTCTTCACCGGTCGTGCCGGCCTCGTCTTCTACGCCAACCGTACCGGCTGCATCCACCGCACCGGTTACAACAACCGTGCCGTCTGCGCCATCCTCATCATCTGTACCGGTCGTGCCAGTCGCCCCGTCCACGGCCACGGTTGCCACACCCAAAGCCACTACCGTGAAAACTCCAGCGGCTCCCAACACCACAACCGCAGAAACCAAAAAAATTGGCACCACAAGTACTGCTACAAAATCCACTACCACCAAAACCACTACCCCAAAAACCACCACGGCCAAAACCACTACCGTTAAAACTTCCGCCGCTCAAAATCTACCTATTCCTATCACCATGGATATGACACATGTCGAAGATAACGCGGGCATCCGCGTCTCACTCACCGGCATCATCGGATCGCAACCCGGATTAATGACCGGCCACCGATTCATTCTGCTCTCACCTGAAGGCCGCGGACTTTTAATCAAAGTTCCGACCGCTCTCAAATTGCCTGATGCCGGACAAACCATCGAAGTCACGGGCAAACTCTCGTTCGACGATTTAGGCGCTCCCTCGCTCAGCTTCGGCAAAACCGATGGCTGGCAAAAAACCGAGAATCAAAATTCAACCGTCGCACTGCGCAACGTCAACCTGGCCGCACCCTCGATGGAAGACGCTTGGAGCTTAGTCAGTACCCAGGGCACCGTAGTTTCGGTTCGCACCAGTACCTTTACCCTGGCGTTAAACTCCGGAGAGATTGATGTGGCCATCCGCAAAGTGGTGGACTATCGCACCTCGCGCATTTCCGTGGGCGACGTGATGCAAATCACCGGCCTCTTGGACATGTCCCAAGACGTTCCGCGGATCATTCCGCGCAGCGCCGATGAAATCACGCTCATCAAACACGCTGAAATCGTCCAACCCGCCGCAACAAAACCCACGCTACCCGGCTGGACACCGTTTGGAGCCGCAGGCTTGGCCGTGGCCGGAACCGAAGGAGTCAAACGATTCCGCTTGTTTCGCCGCCGCCGCAATTTGGAAAAAGTTCTGGAAACTGATATAAATGGTAAGGTATGAAAAAGATCATTCTAGCCTCAATAGCATGTGCACTCTTGGGTGCAGGATGCGGAGATAAAATCGTTTCACCTCTCTGCACTTCTGAACCGGAAACCAGCGACATCGGTTCGCTGATGTATCCCACGGATTCCAAATACGAAAAACTTGGCTATCTGGGTCAGATCTTCACGGCCTTGGACTGCAAGGATTCAGAACGCGCAAAAAAAATCTTTGGGTTCCAAGGAGAAAGCTATGCGGCTGGAGTAACTCTCACCTGGAAAGCTGATGAGCCGTCAGCCAACGTGCAAGCCATCTTATCTACATTAGGCTTTGCTAAAACCACTGATGGCGTCTGGCAAACAAACAAGCCTCTGACGCTCGATGCGCTGGAAAAATTGCGCCAACTCTTCCAAGATCCCGCTGAACTAGACAGTCTGCAGTCCGCTGATTGCATCAACTGCGGATAAGAGTGTCGACGTAATGAAAATGTGCTAAAGTTAAAATGATATGCGAAAAGAACCCACGCTGTATGACGTAATAGATGTCATACAAACCACATCAGAAAAAATCGATACGCGATTCGACGAGACTAATTCCAAAATTAATGGTTTAGAAAAGTCACTCACCTCAAAAATTGGATCGTTGGATTCAAAGATTGATGGGGTTGAGAAATCGCTTAACGTCAAAATTGACAGCGTCGCTAAAGACACCCATCAACGCATAGACGACGTTATTGAGATAATGAATGTTTTCGCCTCTAACGTGGATCAACGATTCGAAAAAGTAGATCAGCGATTCGATACGGTGGATCAACGATTCGAAAAAGTAGATCAGCGATTCGATACGGTGGATCAACGATTCGAAAAAGTAGATCAGCGATTCGACACGATGGTCACTAAAAATTACCTGGACAACACTATATCGGATCTGCGTGCAGATCTGGTGCTCTTAACCAGAAAGGGAAATTTTAAATTCTCGGTGCTGGTTGAGGATTTGGTTGAGACAGGTTCGCTCTCGCGCAAAGCCGCCAAACAAATTCTGGCTCTCGAACCCTTTCCGCAAAAATAAAATAGTCCAATTCCCCCCCATACATAAAAATCCTCCTGACATTTGTCCGGAGGATTTTTCGGAATAGTGCGACCGAAATTCTTGATATTTATAATTCTTTCTGATAGTCTCTTGGGCAACGGTATCTGCGGGTATCGTATAGCGGTTATTATGCCACCTTGCCAAGGTGGAGAGGGGGGTTCAATTCCCCCTACCCGCTCCATAGAAAACGTCCTCGTGAAACGAGGACGTTTTGGCATCTTGGTTTCGTGTTATCATATCCCAAGTATGACCAAAATACGCAACGCGCAAGAGCTGGAAAAAATCTTTCTGGAATACGCTTATTACTACGCGGCTCAGGGCGTGCCTTTTAAGCCGCGCGCTTATGAACTGGCTTCAGAGGCCATGTCCGCTCTGGGCAATGAGGTCAAAGAAGTTTGGGTACAAGGCGGCATCAAAGAGCTCAAAAATCTCCCGGGCATCGGCCAATCCACAGCCGAAAAAATTGACGAGTACTTCCGCACGGGCAAAGTCGCGGAATACGAAAAAATTAAAAAAGAATTTCCGGTTGATATTTGGGGACTCTCCCGCATCGAAGGTCTAGGTCCAAAACATATCGCTGAGCTCTATCAGCACTTGAAGGTAAAAAACATGGCTGATCTCAAAGCCGCGCTCAAGGCTCATAAACTGCAAACCATTCCGCGCTGGGGCGAAAAAAGCGAAGAGAAAATTTTGCGCAGCCTGAGCATGTTGGAGCAATCCGCCGGACGCAAACTTTTAGGTTACGCTTTGCCCCTAGCTGAAGATATCGTGGAACGCATTTCGCAAGTCAAAGGCGTTAAGCGCTGCGTGTACGCCGGCTCTTTGCGCCGTCGCCAAGAAACCATCGGCGATGTGGATCTGTTTGCCACAACCAGCAACCCGCCAGCTGTCATGGATGCGTTTGTGAAAATGCCACAGGTGGCTAGCGTGCATGAGCAAGGCCGTACCCGCGCTTCGGTGCGACTCACAAACGGCATGGACGCTGATTTGCGCGTGGTTCCGGACAAAGTTTTCGGCGCCACGCTCCAATATTTCACGGGCAACAAACGTCACAATGTTTTGCTCCGGCAATATGCTCTATCCAAAGGCTACACCTTGAGTGAATACGGATTATTTCGGCTGGCTAAAAAAGGCAGTAAGAAAAAAGGAGAGCTTGTGGCCTGTGAAACTGAAGAGGAAATCTATGAGCGCCTGGGCATGGATACTCCGCCGCCTGAATTGCGCGTGGGTGAAGATGAAATTGAGGCCGCGCTCAAACATCAACTCCCCAATCTCATTCCGTATGGTTCAGTCAAAGGCGACCTGCAAGTGCAAAGCGATTGGACCGATGGTTCAGCGTCCATCGAAGACATGGCGCGCGCGACCCAAGCGCTCGGCCTCTCCTACATGGCCGTAACCGATCACACCAAAGCCCTGGCATTTTTAGGCGGACTCAATGATTCAAAGGTGATCAAGCAAGGCAAAGAGATTGACCGGCTGAATAAAAAATTGCACGGCTTTAAAATTTTAAAAGGTACTGAATGCGATATCAAAAAAGATGGCACACTAGACCTAACGGATAAAACCTTGGCCAAGTTAGACTGGGTGGGCGTGTCAGTCCACTCCAGTTTTAAACTATCTCGTGCCGAACAGACCGCGCGCTTGCTCAAGGCGCTGGCTAATCCAAATGTGGATTGTTTATTCCACCCCACTTGCCGCATCATCGGTAAACGCGAACCCATTGATTTTGACCTGGACGAAATCCTAGCGGCCGCTAAAAAATATCAGGTCGCGCTGGAAATTGACGCTTTTCCGGATCGCTCGGATTTGCGCGATGTGCATGTGCGCGCCGCCATCCGCGCCGGAGTGAAAATCGTGATTGATACGGACGCGCACAGTCCGGAACACCTAAAATTTATTCCTCTGGGCGAGGCCATTGCGCGCCGCGGCTGGGCCACCAAAGCCGATGTTCTAAACACCAAATCCGTGAGCGACCTACTCGCCTATCTTGCTAAAAAGAAAAAAATGCGCTAATTTACTGCTGCTGTTCCGATTAAAAGATCAAACATGCCCGGGTGGTGGAACTGGTATACACGCATGACTTAAAATCATGTGCCACACGGCATGCGGGTTCGATTCCCGCCCCGGGCACCAAATAAAAAGACTTGCTGTAAGCGAGTCTTTTTATGTAGTATCCTGCTAGGTGGCGGCTCCTAAGAGATATCAAAATAACCAAAATTTTATGGAAACACAGAATTTCTCATCTAATCCCTTGGCCAAGGCTGGATTGATCGCCGGAGTATCCTTGGTTTTAGGCGCGCTGTTTGATTATTTCTTCTACGAAAAAATCCCGGGTCTGGCTCTTCCGCTTTATGTAATTTTGATCGTAGCCGGGCTTTTTGCTCTGGCCCACATCTTTAAAAAACGAATCAATAAAGAAGTTTTCTGGCTCTTGCTCCCGCTGTTTTTTTTCAGCGCCATGATCTTTGTTCGTTCGAGCGATCTGCTTAGCCTCCTTAATGCGGCCGCTTCTTTTTTGCTCCTGCTCGTCATCGCCGAAATATCCTTCGGTAAAAAGATAAAAAACTTTTGGCTGGCAGATTATGTAAAAATATTTTTCTTGCTCTTTAAATTTATCCGCCCCCTGTTTCAAACCTTGTCCGACTTCTTTGTGCCGCGTGAATTTAATAAGAACCGAAAAACTTTATCCCAAATAATAAAAGGCGCGATCCTGGCCATCCCCGTCTTATGCGTCTTCTTATTGCTGTTCTCCTCGGCGGATTTAATTTTCCAAAAATATCTATCGAGTTTCATCGCCTTTAATGTTGAAGAAACCGTGGTGCAAGCTATTCTGATTTTAATCATCACGCTTCTTTTGATCGGCGCTTTTGCCTACATCTTCCGCAAAATCGAGGATCGGACAGTCGTGCCAAAAGATAAAATTTACAGCCTTGGACATATAGAAAATTCCATTCTGCTCGGTTCAGTTAATACTCTGTTTCTAGTTTTTATTCTCGTCCAACTAACCTATCTTTTTGGCGGCGAAAGCAATATTTCCGCTCAAGGTTTTACCTATGCTGACTATGCTCGCCGCGGTTTCTTTGAGCTCATAGCCGTGGCTGTCACCGCTTTATTGTTACTGCTCGCGACTGAAAAATATATTGCCAAAAAAGAAGCGGGACACGCGCTTGGATTTAAAATCTTAAGCACCGCCTTAGTGGTCCAAACGGTTGTCATCATGGTCTCCGCCCTTACCCGCCTGGCGCTATATGAAGAAGCTTATGGTTTTACCACGCAACGATTGTATAGCCACACCTTTATTTTTTTGCTGGCCGCCATTTTTGGTTTATTGCTCTTTAAAATCTATCGGGACAAAAAAGAAAATGCCTTTGCCCTCCGAGCTTTTATTGCGATCATTTTATTTTTGGTGGGGATGAACCTCCTTAATCCCGATGCTTTTATCGCGCGCCAAAATATTGCACGCTTCGCCACCACGGGCCAGCTCGATGTCTATTATTTAAGCCATCTCTCTGACGACGCACTGCTTGATACCATAAAAATCTTGAATATCGCCAATGATGATCTGCGTAAAAGTTTCGCCCAAAATCTATATCAACGCGCACAGCCCTCACCCGATGCCGCGCTCCTCTCGGGCTGGCAGCCTTTGAACCTCTCGCGCCTGCGAGCTAAAAAAATCCTTGATGCAAACATCAAAGGGCTAGAACCCTCCGAACCGCAGGGAGATTTTCAAGTAATAATTAATTAGATCATCCTTTTCCCCAATACTTTTTCCCTTTCATCTCCGGCGGGAGGTAGTCTTGAGCCACGAGCTTTTCGTAATCCGGATTGTATTTATAATCTTTGCCATAACCCCACTCCTTCATCAATTTGGTGGGCGCGTTTCTAAGATGCAACGGCACAGAATAAAGCGGCAGTGAATGAGTATCCTCGCGCGCTTGGCCATAAGCCACATACAGCGCGTTTGATTTGGGCGCTTTGGCGCAATACACCACAGCTTGCGCCAGCATCACATCGCATTCGGGCATGCCGATTTTTTCGCAAGCCTGCATGGCGGTCATGGTCTGAACCAGCGCTTGCGGATCAGCCAACCCAATATCTTCGGACGCAAACCGCACCACGCGCCGCGCCACATACTTGGGATCTTCCCCTGACTCCAGGATACGCGCCAGCCAATACAAACTCGCGTTCGGATCTGACCCGCGCATGGATTTGTGCAAAGCGGAAATTAAATTGTAATGCTCCTCGCCTTCCTTATCATAAAGAAGATGCGTGCGTTGCAGAGCGGCGGAAATATCCTCTTTGGTAATTTGAGTTGAGGTGATTCCTTTCACTGCCATGTCCAGCGCATTCAAAGCCACGCGCGCATCCCCATTCGCCGCGTCAGCGAGAAAGATCAGCGCTTCAGAGGTCGCGCCAATTCCCTTTCCGCCCAATCCGCGTTCCGCATCAGCCAGCGCGCGCTCCAAAATCCGCCGCACATCCTCGCTCGCCAGCGTCTTCAAAATAAAAACCTTGGCGCGCGACAGCAAAGCCGCGTTCACGGAGAATGACGGGTTCTCGGTGGTGGCGCCGATGAGAATAATATTGCCGCGCTCCACATGCGGCAGGAGCGCATCTTGTTGCGCTTTGTTCCAACGATGAATTTCATCCAAAAAAAGTATGGTGCGCTGATTTTGAAAATTCCGCCGCGCTTCCGCATCCACCAAAACCTTGCGCAATTCAACTAACCCGCCCGTGACTGCAGAGAATTGCACAAACCGCGCGCGCGTCTTTTGCGCCATGATGTGCGCCAGCGAAGTTTTGCCCGAACCCGGCGGGCCCCACAAGATCATGGACGGGATCTGATCCGCCTCAATCAAGCGCTTTAACAAACTCTCCGCTCCTACTGATTCTTCCTGCCCCACGAAATCCTCAAACGACCGCGGCCGCATGCGATCAGCCAGCGGCGCTTGCTCTTGCTGTTGTTTATCCGCCAAGCCGGAAAATAAATTATCCATGATTTCATCTTAACACCAAATCACCTCCGGCCAAAAAGGCCGAACGAACAGATTCGACTTTCAAAATTCTTTGGGTTAATATCTAACCATGTCTGACCATGACGAACGGCTGATTGATCCCAAAACCACAGAGGCTGAAGCGGTTTTTGAATTGTCGCTCCGACCCAAAAGCCTGGATGAATTCATTGGCCAGCCCAAAGTTAAAGAGAATTTAAAAATTTTTCTTGAAGCGGCCAAAGGCCGCAAAGAGCCTTGCGAACATGTGTTGCTCTATGGCCCGCCGGGCTTGGGCAAAACCACGCTGGCGCATGTGATCGGCAATGAGATGGGCGCGCACATCCGCGTGACCAGCGGCCCGGCTTTGGAGCGCGTGGGCGATCTGGCCGCGATCTTAACCAACTTGGAGGATGGCGATGTTTTGTTTATCGATGAGATCCACCGCATGAACCGTTCCATCGAAGAGGTGCTTTATCCGGCCATGGAGGATTACGCGCTGGACATCGTTATCGGCAAAGGTCCGACTGCGCGCACTCTGCGTTTGGATTTGCGGCGCTTCACCCTGATCGGCGCCACCACGCGCATGTCTTTACTTTCCGCTCCGCTACGCGACCGCTTTGGCGCGATTTATCATTTGGATTTTTACGGCGTGGATGAGATGACTGATATCGTACGGCGCAGCGCCGGACTCTTAAACATCCCGGTAGAAAATGAAACCGCGCGCATCATTGCCTCGCGCAGCCGCCGCACGCCGCGCGTAGCCAACCGTCTGCTTAGACGCAGCCGCGACTACGCTCAAGTGCGCGCCGATGGTACACTTAACCCCGAGGTGGTGAATCTGGCGCTCCAAGCTCTGGCCATTGACTCGCGCGGATTGGATGAGGCTGATCGCTGTATACTCCGCGCCATGATTGAAAAGTTCAGCGGCGGACCGGTCGGACTTTCCACGCTCGCAGCTTCCACGGCTGAAGATGAATCCACGTTGGAAGAAGTCATCGAACCTTTTCTCTTGCAAGAAGGCCTGATCGATCGCACGCCGCGCGGCCGCACAGCCACGGATCAGGCTTACCGGCACTTGGGTTTTGAACCGCCTCTCCGCCAAACCCCGCTCATTTAATTCAATGCCAAATGGCATATTGCTAAAACCGAATTTCCAGGCGCGAAATTCGACATTCGATATTCGAAATTCGTAACTATTTATGTTTTATCTTTATTACCTTCTCATCCTCTGGATTGTGCTGGTGGCAATTTTTGTCATCATGTCAGCCTTGAGCATTATGCAAATGTTACGCTTTGGACTATCCGGCGCCGGCACTTATTTCTCCACCTTGATTTTTGTGGCAGTGGGAGCCGTGATCATTGCCGGTTGCTCGTTCTATTTTGCCACCATTGATTGGAATGCCGCTCTAAACTTCGGCGGCTTAATTCAAGATTCAATTTCAGCACCCTTTTAAATATGCTCAATATTAAAAAACTGCCGGGCGCCACTCCGGATGAAAAAGTCGTTCTGGTTTTGCGCCGCCATTGGCTGGTATTGCTGTCACTGATTGTGACCGTGGGCATACTTTTGATCTTGCCTATCGGCGCCGTGGTCTTTCTGCATTATTTTAGACCGGATTTTTTTCAAGAGCCTCTGCGCCTATTACTTTTTGTCATGGGAGCTTCCGTCTTCTTCCTCTACTCTTGGTTGTTTCTCTATCAAAACTTCATTGACTATCATTTGGACACCTGGATCGTGACCAACCGCCGCGTGATCAATATTGAGCAACACGGAATTTTTGCACGCACGGTTTCGGAGTTAAATTTACAGCGCGTGCAAGATGTAACCGCTGAAATCCGCGGCTTCTTTCACACCATGTTGGACTACGGTTATGTGTTCATTCAAACCGCGGGCGAACAACAAAGATTTGAATTTGAAGAAGTGCCTCATCCCAACGAGGTGGCAAAAATAATCTCCGGCCTGGTCCAAGATCGCCGCGAGGTTGAAAACAAGTGACAAATTTTTTTATTTATACGCTTGGCGCAATTCAATGCCGCGATAGAAATGTTTTAAAATTGTATCGTAAGTAGCGCCGTCTTTGGATGCCATATACAAAGCGCCGCGTGCGGATAATCCCACGCCATGTCCCCACAAGGTTTGGCCTTCATCCCAAGTTACGGGCACTGAAACCAACCACGGGAATCCACTACCGCCCCACACCTCGGTCCAATTGCGCGTGCGCCCATCGGAACGTGAAAAATACGGGGTGATGGCCAACTTGCCATCGTAAGTTACGATTTGCCCGAAGGTCTGTTTAACGCCCTGTACGATATTCGGACTGCGCGCCTCTTGGCCGTAGCCGCGATACACTTGATCGTATTTGGCATCCACATGAAAAAATTCATTCGCATGTTTGGTGCCGCGATTCACATGATACAAGGCATAAGTGCGCGCGGCTGCGAGCAAGGCTTTTTGATATTCCAGCGGACTCACATCTGAAGTCTCGGCAATGCCGTATAGATACTGTTCCAGCAGCAACTCATTGATCACCCAAACTTTGTCCGTGGCCGGAGTGAAACGCAACTCCAACTTGGCGCGGAATTTATTATCATTGGAACCGGGCAACCAATCAATCGGCCGATTAAAATCCGTAATTTCCAGCGGCGCTAAACCATCTTCAGCCTCCAACACATACCAAGTGGTGGATTGGCTGGTGCAACTGGTACCGGAAACTTTATATACGGCGCTGGCACGGACATATCTAACCGTCACCTCTTGGTTTTGCGGTATGTGGCAAACCACCTCTCCGTTATTCACCACCTTCATACCGCCTTGAATGCCGCGCACCAACATGGTGTCATCCGTGGTTTCAAATACGCCCACGCGCATAATCGGCTCTGCAGGCAAGGTGGCCAAATCTCCGGTCAAAGGCAAAGGGCCGGTTACCACCGGACCGTCTACCGGAATGGGTACTGAACTTACATAGCCATCAGCCGTTACGGTCACCGGGATTTCCACTTCCCCTCCCTCGATACTTTGTTCGTCGGCGGTCAATTGAAATTTGATCACATAATTTCCGCTCTTAGCCGGCGCTTTAAAAGTGTAATTCACAAAACCCAATTCACCGGGCGCGATCGGAGCCGCCACTCTGACCACTTCGGTGCGCGACGGCCATGATCCGTCATACACATCCGAGGCTGCGCCCAAAGATGGGGCCACGCTCAACAATTTTATGGAACGCACATTCCAAACTAGGGTGCCTGCATTTTTAAAACCTTGCGTGATGGCGATTCTCTCATTTCCTACGACTCTAAAACTCTCACGAAAAGAATTTAATAATAGAGTTGCCTGATAGGACGAGCCGGCCGCTGACGGAGCCGGAACCACCACCGGGTTAGCCATAGTGCTGGTGGCAACCGGCGTCGCAGTTTGGGTTTTGGCTTCTACAGTGATGACAAAAGTCAGCTCCCCATCGCGGATCCAAGCCATGTCTTCGGCCGCCAAAGCCAAGGCCTCTTCGTATCTTCCCAGCGCGGTTGCGGGCGCAGTGAATTTCACACGCACAGTTCCAACTTGGCCGGATGGCACCTCCTTTTCCACCAAGGTTCCGGTTTGCGAACTGGATTTCCACGAGGCATCTTTAAAAACACTGGTGCGATATTTGGGATTCCAGGTATAAAAAGAAATAAAATTCGCGCCCGTGCTATACCAAGTTTTCTTGCCCGTGTTTTTTAATTTTACATCTACTGTGGTTTGCACGCCGGATTGCATCTTCACGGCCAACACGCTCTTATCTACGAGTTCAGCTTGATAATTATAAAGCGCGGGCTTGGTCACGGTAAAAGTTACGGGCACCACCGAACCCTTGATCCATAAATTCGAACCGTAAGACAATAAAAATCTTTCTTGATATTCCCCGACCGTGGACGGCGCCTTAACATAAAATGAAGCGCTGGCCATTTGCCCGGGTGGGACGCTGGCTGGCTCGATCACGGCCGGCAAATCTTTTCTGAGCCAGGTAGTGTGGCTTAATACCGACGAACTGCCATACAAATAAACCGCTACCTTATCCTGACCCGCGATCCAGGTTTTGGTTCCAACATTTTTAAATTTCAAAGTAACTAATTTAATTTGATCCGTAGCCATGGTTACAGCCCCGCTCGTCACCTCGGCCGCATACGGCAAAGTCACAGCCGCCGCCGGCTTAATACAAAACAAACTGCTGACAAAAATGAGCACTAAAATTTTGAGACCTCGGCTCATACGCCTCATAGAATACAATCATTTCCCAAATCTGTGAATCGCCATGTTTTATGCTAAACTATCCGCATGTCTTTAGCGCGCATTTTAGCGGTAAACACCGGCGTGCAGTTTGTCGGCAAAATCATCTCCACCATCCTGGGTATTTTTGTGGTGGCTATCATGACGCGCCATCTGGGCCAAGAGGGTTTTGGTATGTACTCCACAGCCAATGCCTTTTTGCAATTCTTCGCCATCCTTTTAGATCTCGGCCTGAACGTCATGGTGGTGCAAATGTTGGGCGAACGCGCGGGCGATAAAAAATATGAAAATCGCGTGGTGAGCGCCACCTTTACGCTCCGCGCCATCACGGCCTTCATTATCCTAAGCGCCGCGCCCATTATTGGTTTGGCTTTTCCTTATGCGCCCGAACTTAAAATCGCACTCTTCGCTATTTGGGCATCATTCTTTACCACGGCCTTAAACCAAATCGTGATCGGCGTGCAACAGCGCCATCTCAAAATGCATGTGGTGGCTGTGAGCGAAGTGGTGGGCCGCTCAATTCTTTTGGGCGGCGTGATTTTAGCCAGCGTTTTAGGCTGGGGTCTGGTGCCCATAGTTTTGATTGTCTCCGTAGGCAGTACCATCAATTTTTTAATCAACTTTTTGATTGCGCGAGGCTACGCCGCATTTAAGTGGAACGTGGATTTCGCGTTTTGGAAAATTGTACTCAAGCGCAGTTGGCCCATTGGTTTGGCCATCGTGTTTAATCTGCTCTACTTCAAAGCCGATACCTTAATTTTGTCGTTGGTTCGCTCGCAATCTGAAGTTGGCATTTACGGCGCAGCTTATCGCGTGCTGGAAATTTTAGTCACTTTGCCTTTTATGTACGCGGGCGTGCTCTTACCCATCATTGCCAAATCTTGGGCCACCGGTGATCGCGAACGCTATTCTCGGCTCCTCTCCAATTCTCTGAACGCCATGATGCTTATGGCCGCTCCGCTCGTAGCCGGAACTTTGGTTTTAGCTCACCGCGGCATGGTGCTGGTGGCAGGTAATGAGTTCACGCTGTCCGGGGATGTATTGCGTATTTTGGTCTTGGCCGTAGGCGCGATTTTCTTTAGCACCATTTCTTCTTACGGCATCGTGGCTCTGGATGCACAGAAAAAAATGCTGCCCATCTATGTGGCAGTGGCTCTGATAACACTCGTGGGCTATATCATTTTCATTCCAACTTACGGCATGTGGGCGGCCGCGTGGTTAACCGTGTTCTCTGAATCTTGCGTGGCGCTTGGAGCCACAATTATGTGCCTCAAACTCTCCGGCGCGCGCTGGCATCCGCTCCCCTCTTTTAAGGCCCTCTTGTCAGCTGTGGCCATGGGCTTTATACTTTGGCCGCTCAAAGATTTACCTTTGATCTTCTCCTTCCTCATCGGCGCACTGGTTTATTTTTTACTGGTCGTGGCCACGCGCGCGGTTTCCAAAGAGACTTTGCGCGAAATAATTTCCGTTCGCCATGCCGTCCCGCCTAAATTAGACAATCCACTTCAATAATCCTTAACTCGAAATTCGATATTCGATATTCGTAAAATATGGTTCCAACAAAAATCTTCTTTACCAAAGGCGTGGGTCGGCATAAAGATCAGCTGACCGCCTTTGAGCTCGCTTTGCGCGACGCCGGTGTGTCGGCATGTAATTTGGTAAATGTCTCTTCAATCTTTCCGGCGGGCTGCAGGCGCGTCACTAAAGAGGAAGGTTTAAAACTTTTAACCCCGGGTCAAATTACTTTTGCGGTCATGGCTCGGCAAACCACCAATGAACCCAACCGGCTGATCGCTTCATCCATCGGCGTAGCTCTGCCGGCTGATCCCGGACATCACGGTTATCTATCTGAACATCATCCGTTTGGAGAGACAGATGAAAAAGCCGGAGACTATGCTGAAGATTTGGCCGCCACCATGTTAGCCACACTCTTGGGCTTGGATTTTAATTCCGACACCTCATGGGATGAACGCGAACAGCAATACAAAGCCTCGGGTAAAATCATCAAAACTTTTAACATCACGCAATCCGCTCAAGGCGATAAAAACGGACTTTGGACCACAGTCGTAGCGTTGGCCATTTTGTTGCCATAACCCAGGTGGTAGATTTTTAAATCCGGCTAAACTGTGTTGCGCTTAATTTTGATTCTTTTACCGCTCGTTCTGCCGACTTATGTCGTGCGTTTTAAAGTCGGTTCTCTGCCCACCACGCTGTTGGAAATTTTTGTATTTCTTTTCCTCGCAGTCTGGACATACCAACGCGGCATTAAAGGATGGAAAAACGGATGTGCGCAACTCTGCTCGCAAAAATGGCTTTGGCCGCTGGCCGCGTGGCTGGTTGTTGGCGCCCTGGGAATTTTCATTGCGCCTGATCACTTGGCTGCGCTCGGCTTGTGGCGCGCTTATTTTTTAGAACCGATTTTGATCTTTGTCCTGTTGGCTGACCTGATTAAAACAGATGGCGACAAACGTTTACTCATCCGCTCTTTAATCTTCATCAATATTTTTGTGGCGCTCTGGGCCGCATTCCAATTTTTCACCGGATTGGGAATCCCCTCGCCTTGGAACGCGCTACCGGCCGGTATCCGCGCCACCGGGCCATTCCCTTATCCCAATGCTCTGGCTCTGTTTGCGGTTCCCATCTCCGCCCTCTGCTTCTACCTTGCAATGCAATGTCAAACCATTCGATATTCGAAATTCGCCTGCCTTGCCGGCAGGCAGGATATTCGAAATTCGATATTGTGGCTTGGATTCCTAAGCGGCCTGGCCGCGACCCTGCTAGCCAAAAGCGATGGCGGCTTAATCGCGCTCATAGCCGCAGTCTTGATCACTCTGATCCTCAAACGCCGCACCAGACTCCCGGCTATCATCATAGCCATACTCATCGGAATTTTACTTTGCTCTATTCCAGTTGTGCGCAACACCGTCTCACAAAAAATATTTTTTAAAGATTGGTCAGGTCAAGTGCGTCTGGTCATGTGGCAGGAGACAGCCGCCATGTTAAAAAACCGACCCATTTTCGGCGCCGGACTGGGTGCGTATCCTGATGTCATCCAACCCTATCACCAAGCAACGTGGATGGAGATCTTTCAATATCCGCACAACATTCTTTTGAATCTTTGGTCAGAGGTTGGCTTGCTCGGCATACTGGCTTTCACCTGGTTGCTCGTCCTCTGGATTAAACGCGGCGGACTGATCGCATTGCCCATCCTGGCCGCGCTCTTGATTCAGGGTTTAGTGGATGTGCCTTATTTCAAAAACGACCTGGCCATTTTATTTTGGATTTTAATGGCCGTGACTCTTTCAGCGCACAAAATTACGGCTGGAGAATATCCTCGGTGCGACCATCAATCGAAATAATCACGTTGTCCACGCTGGAGAATTGTTTGAGTGTTTCTATAATTTGCGCGCGGATGGCTGACACGCGGCACGAACCGCCCACTGCCCGCTCCAACTCCGTATCAAATGCCGCATACGCCGTGCGGTTTTCAATTTTTAACGACTCTACTTTCACACCAGGATTGATGGATTATCTTTTATCAAAATCAACTCTGCTTCCTGTTCTTTGTCCGAAGCAAAAATGAGCGAGGCGGTAAAAGGCACAAAATCCTCGGTCATCCAATCGCTTTGCGCCGTGGCTATACCCGCCGCGATTTCTACACCGGCCTTATCAACTAGACGCACCGGAAAAGAAGCTTCAAAAAACCAAGTGCCGCGCGCCTGGCCAGTGATCATGAGCGGACTTTGCACGCTCTGACCCGAGGTCGGACTCTGCACCCGAATCATGGAATCTAACTCCTCTGCGGGCTTAAGTAATCTAACTGCAAAAATTCCAACACAGACTAAAACAATCACCGTCAAAATACTCCATAATATTTTTTTGTTCATATAAAGCCATCTTAATCCAACTCGCTTGGAAAGTGAAGCGCTCCCGCATAAAAACAATCTCCCCCTTAGGTTAAGGGGGAGCACGAGGGGGTTAGCCTAAATGATTGTAAGGTGTGGGTTCTAACCCCTCCACCCTCCCCCGTAGAGGGGCGTGGCCCCACGGGGCTTTACGCCCTTAATCTAAGGGGAGGAATGGATAGCATGTTAATGTTAAAATGTGGGTTAGATGCCTGAACTTGATTTTTTCTTAAAAATCAGCTACTTTGCTCTCACTCAATCGCTTATTCCGCAATATCGTGGAGGGGTGTCAGAGTGGTCGAATGAGCCGGACTCGAAATCCGGTGTACTCGAAAGAGTACCGTGAGTTCGAATCTCACCCCCTCCGCCATGTTGCAGAATCTATTCCATAAGGATGCCGTGAGTTCGCCCCGTCATTCGACGGGGC